>JABWCP010000007.1 GCA_013360215.1 bacterium
GTTCAAACGTACGTTGAACACCATGGTTTTTCAGTTGTACGCGAATTAGTCGGTCACGGGATAGGACGCGAATTACACGAAGATCCTCAGGTTCCAAATTTCGGCAAAGCCGGTACCGGAGCGCGGCTCAAAGAAGGTATGGTATTTTGTGTTGAGCCGATGGTCAATGCTGGAACTTATGAAGTGTATACAGCAAAAGATAACTGGACTATCCATACGAAAGACGGAAAACCGTCAGCGCATTTTGAACATACGGTAGTAGTAACATCAAACGGACCGGAAATTTTAACACAGTCCGATTTATTTTAAAAATATCTATTGATTTTTTAATTTTTTTTTATATATTGGTAGCCCATTTGTGGGATTGTTTTTACAATAACTTACGTTGGAACGGAGTTAAAACTTGGCAAAAGAAGGATTGATCAAAGTTGACGGGACGATACTTGAGACTTTGCCTAATGCCACGTTTATTGTAAAGCTTGAAAATGGTCACCAGGTTCATGCGCACATCAGTGGAAAAATGCGTATGAATTTTATTCGGATTCTGCCCGGCGATAAGGTAACGATTGAATTATCACCGTACGACTTATCCCGCGGGCGCATCACGTATCGCTATAAATAATGGAGTTACGATATGAAAGTCAGATCGTCCGTTCGTAAAATTTGTGTAAAGTGTAAGATCATCCGTCGCAAAGGTGTTGTTCGCGTGATTTGCGACAATAAAAAACACAAACAGCGTCAAGGTTAATATTTAAATTTTAGGGAGAACCGCTTTGGCCCGTATAGCAGGTATAGAATTACCCAAAGACAAACGCGCATTTGTTGCGTTGACGTACATCTACGGCATCGGCCGCACTACGGCAAAAGATATTTTGAAAAAAGCCGGTGTGGATGAGATGAAAAAGATCAAAGATCTTACGCCGGATGAAGAAAACAAGATCCGTACGATCATCAATGATAATATCAAAGTTGAAGGCGCACTGCGTTCAGAAAATGCGCTCAACATCAAACGTTTGATGGACATCGGTTCCTACCGCGGTCTGCGTCACCGTCGCGGTCTGCCCGCGCGTGGTCAACGTACACGTACCAATTCCCGTACGCGTAAAGGTAAACGTAAGACGATCGGCGGTCTCAAGAAAGTCGAAGCAAAGAAGTAATTGAATTTTTGATCCAAGGAGAGAACTTTGGCCAAGCAAAATCCGCAGCAGCAACAGGCTGCCGCATTGCCGCGTAAAAAGAAGAAACTGATCGAATCCACGGGCGTTGCCGTGATTCGTGCTACGTTTAACAACACGATCGTAACTTTGACCAACAGCCACGGTGAAGTGATTTCGTGGTGTACATCCGGAAAGATGGGTTTCCGCGGTTCCAAAAAGAGCACGCCTTTCGCCGCACAGGTTGCCGCTGAAACGGCCGCTAAAACGGCAATTGATATGGGATTGAAAAAAGTCGAAGTGCGCGTCAAAGGCCCCGGTGCCGGTCGTGAGTCAGCGATTCGTTCGCTGCAAGCGGCAGGTTTGGAGATTACGGCGATTCGCGACTTGACGCCTATCCCGCACAATGGATGCCGTCCGCCGAAGAAACGCCGCGTATAAAACACGACTGAAGATACAATTTTAGGAGATATTTAATGGCCAGATATACGGATGCCGTTTGCAAACTGTGCCGCCGCGAAGGCGAAAAGCTTTTTCTCAAAGGCACAAAATGCTTGACGGATAAATGCCCGATCGAACGCCGCAACTACCCTCCGGGTGAGCACGGCGACAAACGTTCTAAACCCTCGGGTTACAGCATTCAGCTGCGTGAAAAACAAAAACTGCGTCGTATTTACGGCGTATTGGAACGCCAATTCCGTCGCTATTTTGAAAAAGCCGAACGTGCCAAAGGTGTAACCGGTACGGCGTTGCTTCAAATTCTTGAAACACGTCTTGACAACATGGTATATCGCTTTGGTTTTGCTTCTTCACGTTCGCAAGCACGTCAGCTCGTACTGCACCGTCATGTCGAAGTTAACGGCAAACTCGTAACGGCGCCTTCGTATCAGGTCAAACCCGGCGACGATGTGTCTATTCGCGAGGGCAGCAAAAAAATGGCGTTGATCCACGGATCGCTGAAACGTCAAAAAGAAACATCCCTGAACTGGATTGATGTGGATAAAGCTTCGCTCAAAGGCAAATTTTTGAATATGCCTGAACGCGAACAGATCCCTGTGGATGTCAAAGAACAACTCATCGTTGAGTTGTACTCGAAGTAATTCAATAACGAATACGACGCTTTTTATATAAAACGTCTAATCTCTAAATGAGGAGATTCTATAGTGCAGAACTGGGCAGGACTTCAGATGCCGGAGCGCATCGAACTCGACGAGTCGTCCTACACGACTACATACGGTAAGTTTATTATTCAGCCTCTCGAACGCGGATTCGGCGTCACGATCGGCAATTCGCTTCGCCGTGTACTTTTGTCGTCGCTCCCGGGTGCCGCGATCACCGCCATCAAAATCGAAGGCGTGCTTCACGAACTCTCCACAATTCCCGGCGTTGCAGAAGACGTTGCGGAAATGGTGCTTAATCTCAAGGGTGTGCGCTTTAAATTGCACAATAAAAAACCGGATAAAGTTTCGATTCGCCTCAAAGGACCGCACAAATTTACGGCGGCTGATATCCAAAAAGCTTCCAACGGCATTGATTTTGAAGTACTCAATCCGGATCACGTCATTGCGACGCTCAGCAAAGAAGCAAATGTCGAAATGGAAATCCGTATCGGTCGCGGCAAAGGCTGGGTAACTGCGGAGGAAAATAAATTCCCCGACATGCCTATCGGCACGGTACCGATTGATTCGATTTTCAATCCGATCAAAAATGTACGTTTTACTATCGACAGTACACGCGTCGGTCAGCATACCGACTATGAAAAACTGACCCTCGAAGTCACGACGGACGGCAGCATTACACCGGATGATGCACTGACTATTGCCGCACGCTTATTCCGCGACCATATTCAACTTTTCATTAACTTTGAAATGGAAGATGAAAATGCCGACGGTGAAGTCGAAGATCAAGAAGCCGCGCGCATTCGTCAGCTCCTTAAGATGAGCGTTGATGAATTGGAATTGTCGGTGCGTTCGCATAATTGTTTACGTGCAGCGGGCATCAAGACTATCGGTGATCTTGTCAGCAAAAACGAATCGGAAATGCTTAAATATCGCAATTTTGGTCGTAAGTCGCTGACCGAGTTAACCAAGATTCTCGAAGAGCGCAATATGAGTTTCGGCATGGATGTCAGCAAATACTACAACGGTGAAGAATAATTTTAATTTGGCATTAGAGGAACGATGAGACACGGTAAGAAACAAATAAAGCTGAGCAAAACGGCAAGTCACCGTCAGGCTCTGATCAAAAGTTTGTGCAACGAACTTTTCCGTCATAAACGTATTGTGACGACTATTTCCAAGGCGAAAGCGGCTCGTATGACGGCTGAACGCTTGATCATGTTTGCCAAAAAAGGTGATCTGGCAGCGCGTCGTATATTGATTAGCCGCCTCGGTAACGCCCGATTGGTAACGGCGCATAAACATGTTACCGATAAAAAAGAACTTTCCAAGACCGTAATTCATGAACTCATCAACGAAATCGCACCGAAGATGAAGGAACTGGATGCTCAGCGTAAAGCTAAAAATGCATCTTATACCGGCGGCGGCTATACACGCGTTCTGCGTTTGGGTCTGCGTAAAGGTGATGCGACGGAAATGGCTGTTTTGGAATTAGTCGGTTATGAAACGGCTTCCATTGATAAACAAAACAAAGCCATCGAAGCCAAGGAAGCTAAAGCTCAACGCGCCAAATCGCTGGCTGAACGTATCAAAGCAAAAAAAGAAGAAGCTCAAAAAGAATCCAAGTAAGTTTTAGATAGAGGTAAAAATGCCCCGTACCAAAAAAGAAGCTGCGGACGAGAAAGAAACGAAAGCCCCGAAGAAAAAAGCGGCGGCTCCGCGTAAGAAAAAAGAAGAAGTCAAAACGGAAGCTAAAGCTACCGTAAGTAAAAAAACCGAAGCGGCTAGCGAAGTATTATTGCCTAAAATTCAATGCTTTGCACCGGGCAAAAAAACTATCTGCGCGCATCTAATGACCTCCGGTCATGCACACCAGTGCGCGGCTAAACGTTTGCCTAACGGAAAACTTTCAACTGTGCGTTCAGGTAAAAAGCGTCGTTGTGAGTTTTATCAGGAAACGGCCTACAACGGTTAATTAGATCTCGGAAATTTTTATAAGGCGTTCATATTTATGAACGCCTTTTTTGTTTTTGTAGTATGTAAAATGCATTCCAATATGTATAATAAACGATCATTGGAAATTAACCAAATAGCCGAATAGCGAATGAAATTATTGAGTAAATATTTATTTATTGGCTTTGTGCTGTTGTCATATGGATTGCCGTCCAACGTAACCGTAGCACAAGAGAAGGCGAGAATAAAAGCAATATGGGTAGTCCGAGATATTTTAAAATCTAAGATTGAAATTGATCGCATGTTGTCCTTTTGTGATCAAAACGGAATCACGGATGTTTTTTTGCAAGTACGCGGTCGCGGTGATGCATATTATAATTCCGATTTTGTGGTTAAAGCCGAAGGCCTTGATCCGGCGTTTGATCCATTGCAGTACGTGATCGAAAAGAACAGATTAAAAAAAATAAAAATTCATTTATGGCTGAATGTGTTTTATTTATGGTCATCCGAAAAAAATCCGGTCCATCCCGACCATCTTTTTTACACACAACCTGATTGGGCCGCTGTCAATGCTCAAGGACAGTCCATGTCGGTTGAAGGAACAAAAAAACTAATTGCCAAGCGACTCGAAGGCGTTTTTATCTCACCTGCAATCCAGGAGTTCCAAGATTATTTTTCAGCTGTAGTAAAAGAATTGATATCTAAGTATCCTGTTGACGGTATTCATTTTGACTATATCCGTTACCCTGAGGCGGACTATGATTATTCTACATCCATGCGTAGTCGCTTTATCTTAGAATATCATTGGGATCCTTTAGCCGAAACATTAAATGCCTGGCAGGACAGTATTTGGACGCGCTTTAGGAAAGGAATTATCGAAGATTATGTTGCCTGCTTATATACACAAATCAAAAAGGCCGATTCGTCCATTGCGGTTTCAGCGGCCGTATGGGCGTCACAAGACGATGCCCAAAATCGTGTCCTTCAAGATTGGCCGGAATGGATAAAGTCAAACTGTTTAGATTTTGCTGTGCCTATGAATTATGCGACGGATAACGGAGAATTTGAAAAACGTATCCGGGATGCGGTAATAAAATTAGGCGCATCCGATACCCAAAAAATCATTATGGGTGTTTCTTTGTATAATCAACC
This sequence comes from bacterium, assembly GCA_013360215.1. Lineage (NCBI taxonomy): Bacteria > bacterium. Next base: position 5,378 of record JABWCP010000007.1, read on the forward strand.
GGTAAAAAACGCCGAAGAGAAATTGAGAATATGTCGTAAATATGGTTTTGCCGGAGTATCATTTTTTTCTTATGAGACACTCCGTACGCAGAAAGAGTATAAAGCGCTTGTCAAAAATTTTAATCATTAACTTATAACATCATGCGCATCATTAATTCCTTATTCGTTATTACGGCTTTAATCCGGTGCGATCTTACTGCACAAGAAGTTGATGCCGATTCTTTGTTGCGCAAACTGCGCGCTTATCCAATCCGTGATTCAGCACGCGTGGAAATTTTGACAGATATCTGTGCCGCGTTGACATTCAAAGAGCCGGACAGCGTTTTGATATACGCTGAAGAGGCGCTGATCATTTCCAAAGAAATCGGATACGAGTACGGGATTGCAACAGCCATCAACTGCCGCGGTATGGCATACTATCAAAAGGGCGACCTGACGAAAGCGATGGAGAATTATTTGCAAGCGTCGGATTATGTCAAACAGCATCGCATTCGTAACCCGCGTCTGGATTACGCCGATTTTGTTATCCTAAATAACATAGCAATCGTCTACAACAATAAACAACTTGTAGACGAAGCGTTGGCTATTCACTTCCAACAGATCGAACTTTTGCCGCTGATTAGCGCTAACCCTATTCATTATGCAGCATTGTATACCAATATCGGCGGGTGTTATGGTAATAAGAAAATGTTTGCCGAAGGTATCCGTTGGTTTGAAAAGGTTGATTCGATCGCCAAGGTATATAACATACCTTATGGAACATCCATCGCCATGCTCAATATCGCAGCGAATTATAATAACATGAAATTATACAGCAAGGCGATTACGAGCTTTCGTCAATCCCTCACCATAGCGCAAGCGTTGCGTATAGCGGATACAGAATCGGCATGTCATAACGGATTGGGTGTCGCCTACAGCGAAACGGGTCGTTGGGCGGAAGCTGTACTAAGCTTTGAAGCCGGTGCGGAGGTAGCCAAGCGATCCGGATTATTGAGTAATGCGATGACGGCGTATCAAGGTTTGGCACGTGCCGCGGTACAAACGGGCGATTTTCGAAAGGCATATGAGGCGCAGATGCAGTATCAGCAAATCAATGACAGCCTTTTGAGTATAGAAAAAACAAAATCCCTGCAAGAGCTCATCACGCGCTATGAAACAGAGAAAAAAGAAATAACAATTCGCGAGCAGCAAGAGCGCCTGAAAGTCCAGTCGCTGGAAAGCGATCGAAAAAATATACTGATCGTAGGAATTATATTACTGCTTGCCGTCGTCGGGGGCGCTTCATTTTTTTATATACAAACCCTACAGGCCCGCAAGAAAAATGAAATACTCAGTATGCAGATGATCGCTGCCGAAAAAAGTAAAGCAATGGAAGTGGCTATAGCTCAATCCGAATTGAAGGGGCTTAAATCCCAAATGAATCCGCACTTCATATATAACGTACTCAATTCGATACAGAGTTTCGTATATGCCAATCAAAAAAACGAAGCCAGTGAAAATCTCAGTAAATTTTCCGATCTGATGCGTAAAACACTGGAGAACAGCGGCCGACAATGGATAACACTGCACGAGGAGACCGAATATCTTTTCCGTTATTTGGAGTTGGAAGCGCTTTGTGCGGATCATGCTTTTCAATATGAAATCGTTGTTGAGCCGGGATTAGATCCTTATACAGTCGAAGTTCCGGCTATGGTCATACAACCCTTTGCCGAAAATGCGATCAAACACGGCCTGCTGCACAAATCGGGTTCCAAAAAACTCAGCATTCGTTTTGAAAAAAATTTATCGGGAAACGATCTGCGTGTTGTGATCGAAGATAACGGAATCGGTCGCGCTGCGTCAGCGGAAATCAATGCGCGTAACGGCAAAAAGCCGCGCTCATTTGCCACGCAAGCCACGGCGGAACGCATCGCGTTATTGAGTCAGCTGCAATCGCGGTCCATTGAGTGTCAATTTACTGACAAGCTGTCGGAACATGGAGCCGCAGGTACACGCGTTGATATAGTCTTTCCTTTGGAGGACAGAGCATGAGTCGCCTGCGGATAATCATCATAGATGATGCCGTCAAAGCGCGTGAAACATTGCGCCTTATGATATCGGAAAACATGACCAATATTGAAATTGTCGGTGAAGCGGGTACGCTGCCGGACGGTGTAAAGCTTATTCACAAAACGAATCCGGACGTGGTATTGCTAGATATCGAAATGCCCGGCCACAGCGGTCTAGAGATACTCGATTTTTTCTCTCCTGAACGGATGCATTTTAAAATAATTTTTGTCACGGCGTATGCCGAACATGCCGTACGTGCATTTGAACTTTCGGCCGTGGATTATATTTTAAAGCCGGTAAGTCCCAATCGCCTGAAGCAAGCACTGGATAAAGTAACCCTCGGTCAAATCAACGCAGAACAGTATCAGGTACTCAAAGAACAAACAGCAGGAACATGGAATAAAATCGCATTAAAAACCGGTGACGGTATTGTTTTTATACCGACCGATCAGATCATATATCTCAAAGCAGAAGGCGCATACACTAAATTTATATTAATGAAACAAGAGCCTATTTTAGTTTCCAAAAATCTGGCCGAATATGAAAAACTGCAATCGGCAGGCCCTTTTGTCCGTGCAGGCCGTTCCATCATCCTCAATCTGTCGCGTATCAAAAAAATAGGCAAAGCTTCTGATGGCAGTGTTACGATGGATAACGGCGATACACTGGCGATCGGCGATGAAACGTATAAACAATTAGTCGAAGCCATCAAAACCATCAAATTGGGTTAAACGTCCTCGGAAGAAATCTGATTTGGCGCATTAACCTCTTCGTACAATCAAATTGATAATCTCCGTTTATGCGGCTATATTCAACATTACTTATTAACTTATGCTCAAAACGAGTCTGAAAGGGCTATGAAGCGCATTGTATTAATATTAATTGCCGGGATTTTTACAACCGGATTTCAATCGGGAAGTACGTTGGTCGGTTATCATGCGAAGATACGCACGACGGTGTATGAAGACCTTTCGGTGGCGCGTGCGATCGAACTGAGTATGGATGCCGATTTGAAGGAAGCAGTCAAATACAAAAAAGATTTTTTCCGTAAAAACGGATACGAGCTGATCGAAAAAAATGAGAATGACCGCCTCACCATAGTCGCACAAAAAGTATTCCCGACGGCGTCGCATCGTATCGAAAAATACGAAGACGATCTGAGCGCGATCACGGTTGAAAAAGAAGGTCTGCGTTTTTCATACCGTGAGGATTTTTACACCAAAATGTTTAAGGAAGAAATCGAACGATCGGATCTACGAAACGATTTACCGGTGGCCAAGATGCTGATGGCGGATACGAAATTTGAGTTTTATATCACACTTCCCGGGAAAATTGATTCGTTGAATAGTGGTGAATTTGACAAAGCGACGGCACACTGGACATACGATATAGACGAATTGATGGAGCATAAATCCATGACGATGCGTGCGCATAGTACAGCCGATCGTGGGGACATTCAGATTTGGATGGTATTTTTGATTGGTGTTTTATTATTACTGATGGCCTATCTGCTGCGCATCAAGCTGCGGATGCGGGCATCGTGAGCGAGGGATATGACGTTTAAAGAAGAAAAAAAAGGTGATGTAACTGTCGTGTACGTGCACGGCAAACTCATGGGCGGTATGGAAACCAGCGCCGTGCATGACCGGGTACATGTATTGGCCGAAAGCGGCGTAAAAAAGTTGGTTCTCGATCTGAGTCAGGTAAAGTGGATGAACAGCTCCGGGCTTGGTGTACTGATGTCCAGCATGACTACGATGAAACTGCACGGTGGCGACTTGCGTTTGTCGGCGGTTATCGAAAAAGTGGAGAGTCTTTTGATGATCACGCAACTTCTCAAGATTTTTAAAACCTACAAAACCGTTGAAGAAGCCGTACAAAGTTTTTCTTCGCAGGAAGTATGAAAATCGGATTTGCCTACGCGCCTGTTTTTTTAGAACACCGAATGCATGCGGGGCATCATCCGGAATGCCCCGAGCGCCTCGTAGCCATTACTCAGGCTTTCGCTGAGGCCAAATTAAGTGACATACTTGAAAACTTACACGTAAAACCTGTCGATGAATCATTATTGGCGGAAGTGCATAGTGAAGCCCATGTTGATCGAATAAAAGAAGAAGCGTCCCGCGCACCGGCGATGATCGATGGCGACACCTACGTCGCGCATGCGTCGTATGAGGCGGCGCGTATGGCCGCAGGTGCCGTTGTGGCGGCCGTAGATGCCGTTTGCTCCGGTCAACTCACCCGTGCATTTTGTGCTGTGCGCCCGCCGGGCCATCATGCCGAAAAAGAAAAAGCGATGGGTTTTTGTTTGTTTAATAATGTAGCTGTCGGAGCGACGTATGCGCGCCGTGCCTACGGATTACAACGCATCGCGATCGTAGATTGGGATGTGCACCATGGTAACGGTACGCAAGCCATTTTTTATGAAGACCCGTCGGTACTTTTTATAAGTACTCACGAATCGCCCTTGTATCCCGGCACAGGTCAGCGTACCGAAATCGGCAGCGGAGCCGGTCAGGGTTACACGCTTAATATACCTATGCATGCCGGTGACGGTGATATGGAGATGGAGACCGTGTTTGATAAACAAATCATACCGGCATTGGATCAATTCAAACCGGAGCTTTTATTCATCTCTGCCGGATTTGATGCACATGACCGGGATCCCTTGGCGAATATGACGGTGACTTCGGAGGGATTTGGAAAATTAACCCGTTTAGTCGTACAGGCGGCAGAAAAACATTGTCAAGGGCGCGTGATCTCTGTATTGGAAGGTGGTTATCATCTTGAAGCATTGGGCGCATCGGTCGTCTCTCATATACGGCAGCTGACCCATGAATAAGCGCGTATCGCCGCCGTGGGCATTGCTTTTGGATGTCACTTTGTGCATATTTTTATTGTTCTTTGGCGCAACGGTATACGGTCAAACTTTAGATTCCAATGTGTCGGCTACGACCGTTTTGCCGCAGGTAAGTCGCGATTCGTTGCGGACGTTTCTTTTGGGAAAGTCGCATGGAAACGAAAAAAAATCAGTGCCGCGGATGACTTTTACGGGGGATACGTTATTCCGTTCGCCGTGGGGCGCCGTGGGGCGCAGTTTTTTGGTCAACGGCTGGGGACAGTGGTACAATGAACGGCCGATGAAAGGATTGGTTTTTCTTGGCGCCGATGCGGCGATGATCTATTTTTACCGTGTTAAAAACCGGAAAGTAGATAAAATACAAGCCCAACGAAAACGGATAGACCGTCAATTGGTAAACGATCCTTTTCTCACGGCGGAACAGAAGTCCATTTTGCGATCAAGATTTAGCAATCTGACAAGCGATTTGGATGGTGCATTGACGGATCGCAATTTATACGGATGGTTATTTGCCATTTCGCATTTGATGGGAATGATTGATGCGTATGTGGATGCGCACTTGTTTAATTTTGATGAAAAAATGGAACTTGCTTACGGGACGGATGGCCGGTATTTTAACGTGGCTATGCGTATAACATTTTAACGGGACATTGTGAAGGCCCAAAAGAAAAAAATAATGCCTGCCGCTTCCGACGCCAAAAAACGCCGGGAGCCCAAGAATGCCGAACGTATTCAGAAGATTTTGATGAATTCGGATAAAATGGCTTCACTGGGTCAACTGATAGCTGGCGTAGCGCACGAACTCAACAATCCGATCAGCTTTATTGAGAGCAATGTTATTTTTTTAGAAAAATACTGCAACGACCTTCGCACGGTAATCACTATGCTAGAATCGTCGCAAACTATGGATGCTGATGTGCGGGCTAAAGTCGAGGCATACAAAAAAGAAATGGAATGGGATTTTGCCATGGGCGACATGGAAAATATCCTCAAAAGTTTCAATGAAGGCGCTACCCGCATTCGGTCCATTCTTGCCAGCTTAAGCGCATTCTCCCGGGGCAATCGCATTGCACGGGAAGAAATGAATATACACGAAGCGATCGATAACACGATCAATCTTTTGCGATACAAATCCCGTCATGTCGTAGAATTTGAAACCAAATATAAAGCCAATCCTTACATCATCGCCAATCGCGGTGAGATCAATCAAGTGCTGATGAATCTCATCATTAATGCGATACACGCCGTCCAACATAAATTCGAAAACGGCGGTAAAGGCGCGATTTACATTCATACTCATTCGGGCGAAAACTTTGTTTACATAGATATCAAAGATAACGGCGAAGGCATCCCGGATATTTATAAAAACGAAATTTTTAAAGCATTCTTTACGACGAAAAAAGAAGGCGAAGGCACCGGTTTGGGTTTGCCGATTTCCAAAGAGATCGTCGAAAAACACGGTGGCGCGATCGAATTTGAAAGCCGTGCCGGTATCGGCACTTGTTTTACAGTAAAACTTCCTTTTGGTACGGATGAAGAAATCGACGTGCCCAAAGATACGCATAACCAAGGGAAAAAATCGTGAGTGTAGCGACGGTTGCATCTCCGTCTATGACGGAACCCAACAAGATCATGCATGATATTTTGGTGGTAGATGATGAGGTGGATAATCTTGATCTGCTGAAACGTACGTTTCGCCGGGAGTACAATGTGTACTCGGCCAACAGTGCCGCGGAGGCGTTGAAACTTTTGGATGAACGCGAATTTGCCGTGATCGTCAGCGATCAGCGTATGCCGGAAATGACGGGCGTTGAAATGTTTCAGAAAGCGCGCGAAAAATATCCGCAGACCATTCGGATTTTGCTTACCGGTTATACCGACATCAATGCGCTGGTAGATGCGATCAACATGGGTCACGTGTATCGCTATGTGACCAAACCGTGGAGTCGTGAAGAAATCGTCATGACCGTCAAGCGCGCGGTCGAGCATTACGAAACGACCAAACAAAATGCGCGGCTCTTGGATGAATTGAAAATCAAAAACGAAGAACTGGATCGTAATAACAAACAACTGAAACGCTTGGATGAACTTAAAACACGGTTCATGGTTATTTCATCGCACGAATTGCGCACACCCGCCTCCATCATTTCCGGAAATCTGGAGTTGCTTATGTCCGGTGCAATGGGTGAAGTGCCCCCGGAACATCAGGAGATCGTTACCAATGCATATAAAGGCACGACGCGTCTGATTGATTTGATCGAAGATGTTTTGTCTGTTATGCGTTCGGATTCGCATAATCTCAAACTCAATCTTTCGGCATATTCACCGCGTGAGGTGCTGGAAGAAGTCATTTCCAGTTACAGGGCTTTTTTGCATGAACGCCGGCAAACGGTACAAAACGAGTTACCGGAATTGACCATTGAGGGTGATCGTGACAGGATGTTTCATGTATTTGCCAACGCGCTCAGCAACGCGATGAAGTATTCCCGCGACGGTGAAACCATCGGGGTATCGGGGAAACTCAACGGCGATCATATGCGCATTACATTTCGCGACGCGGGTATCGGTATTCCTCCGGAAGAACTGGAGCGTATTTTTGAAAAGTTTTACCAACTCGGTGATGCGGATCAGCATCGGACGAGTAAACATAAATTTATGGGCGGCGGCAGCGGTCTGGGACTTACTATCGTACGCGGTATCGTGGAAGAACACCACGGTCGTGTATGGGCGGAAAGCGAAGGCAAAGATAAAGGTGCTGCACTTCAAATCGAATTACCTTTGCAACAACCGGTAGCCGGATAAACGAAAGAGCTCAACGTGCCGCAAAGTTTGTCTTATGTTCATAGTGTTCATCTTGCACTCACGCGCCGATGCGGGGCCCAATGCAATTATTGTACGTTCAAGCAATCGGATTCGCCGTTGATGACGTTTGACGAAATCGAACAGGTGATTCGCAAACAAAAACCAACCGGCATTTCAACGGTGGTGTTGGGCGCTGGTCAATCGCTAGAAAGCTTGGCGGACTTACCGGCGTTGTGGAATGATCAGGGGTACGCATCGTTTATACACTACGTGCAGGATGTGTGCCGCATCGTACTGGAACATCAACTTTTGCCTGTGGTGGATATTGGTCCGCTTACATATGCCCAACTGGAGATGTTGCGTCCGTTTGTTCCTACGATTCATTTAGCTTTGGAGAATATCAATACGGACTTTCGCGCGACGGTACAACAAAATAAAAGCGCCGATGACATTATGGAAACTTTTTCCGATGCGGGCATTCTCGGCATACCGGTTACGACCGGTTTACTTTTCGGCGCGGGCGAGAGTATTGATGACGGGTTGGCGACGCTCAATGCGTTGGACGAAATTCAGAAACGTTATCACAACCTGCAGTCCGTTACCCTGCAATATGTCTATGATACGAAACGCGGGAATGCGACACGAACCGACATAGAATATCTGGATATGTTGGTAAAATACAGCCGAAAGGTCATGCCGGATGTTGCCGTGATCGTGCCTATACATACTCAATTGCATTGGTTTGATGAAGGCCTTTTGCCGGATGATATCGGATTTGTGTTTGAAGGTTTTGACGGAATCAATTATGATGCGCCATTTCCTAAATTAACGGAACTGGAACGGCAGTTTGCCAAAAATCATATTACGCTTGTTCCCCGTTTGCCGGTGTTTCCGGATTTTATTGATCGCATTGATGCATCGGAAAGTTTACGCAGCGTCTTAGCCGACTGGCAATCCAAACGTATGTATGTAACCTATGCAAAGGCTTGATCTCATATGACATCATTTGCCAATCTTCATGTCATACGCCATCCGCTGGTTCAGCAAAAACTGACTTACCTGCGAGATAAAAATACATCCCATCGTGAATTTCGCAAATTGCTCAGTGAAATCACGGCATTTATGATTTTTGAAATCACACAAGATCTGAAAACCAAAGATATCCAGGTCGAAACGCCGCTTGAAACTACGACGGCGCAGGTATTGGCCGATCACGTCGTGCTTGTGCCGGTATTGCGTGCAGGTTTGGGAATGCTGGATGGCGCGCTTGATCTTATTCCGAATGCTAAAGTCGGTCACATCGGCCTTTATCGCAATGAACAAACGCTGGAGCCAGTGGAATACTATGCCAAGTTTCCGCCGACTCTGCCGGAAGCTACGGCGATCATGCTCGATCCGATGCTGGCCACCGGAGGGAGCTCTTCGGCGGCGGTGGCTTTGCTCAAACGTAAAAGAGCACGGCATATCAAATGTTTGTCTCTTGTCGCAGCACCGGAAGGTGTAGAGCGCATGCTCAAAGATCATCCCGACGTGATGATTTATACAGCCGGGCTCGATCGTCAACTCAATGAACACGGCTATATCGTACCCGGTTTGGGCGATGCCGGTGATCGTCTTTACGGAACTAAATAGGTTTAACGACGTATCTTGGATTTATCAGGAACATACATACCACCGGATCAGCAGCGATCACCTGATTTTCAGCTTACAATACCGAGTATGCTGGATAAGCTGAATGCGGTCGAAGAGATCACGGAGCGTGTGGCCGATGCGTTTCACCTTCGCGACGATGACCGTGATAATCTCGCCATAGCCGTGACCGAGCTAACGAACAATGCGATCATTCACGGCAATAAATTTGATCCTAAAAAGAATGTCATACTCAGTTTTTACAACGATGACGGCGTTCTTAAAGTGTATATTCGCGATTTTGGCAAGGGTTTTGATCCGGGTGCGGTGGATAATCCACTGGATCCTGAAAATTTATTGAAAGAAAGCGGAAGAGGAATCTTTATTTTGCGTTCTATTATGGACGACGTACAGTTTATGTTTGCCGGCGATGGTACAGTGGTCAAAATCGTAAAACGCTTTCTACCGAAATAATGAAAACGAAAGGGGTTCGTATGAAACATATATTTTTGGGACTTTGTATTTTTACGCTGAGTTTTCCTCTTTTCGCGCAGGAGGAATTTGATGAAACCGCGTATGAATCCGGTGATGCTAAACTCGGGAACGGCTGGGGTATGAATGTTCAGGTATCCACGGTCGGCTTTGTTATCGGCGGCGTGTATAACTATAAAGTCGCACAACATACGTGGTTGTCCACTTCACTTGATCTTTTTTGGGTCAATGGTGAAAACGAACAACAGGTGTGGGATCCTATTACTGGACAAACCATCAGTATTAATAGTGAAACTATTCTGATGTTGCCGCTTGTTTTTCAGATGAAGCGCAGACTTTTCCCGGAGACAATGTCCAACAATCTGAGGCCGTTTATTGTCGGCGGCGGCGGTGTGGTGTATGGCTGGTTTATTGACAGTGATGTCAGCAAAAGTAAATTACCCCCACCGCAGGAGAATACCCAATATACATACACCTTGATCGGAGGTATTGGCGCAGACATTGGCAAACCGGGTTCGACAGGATACGGACTTGATGTCAAATACCAATGGCTTCGGTATTCGAATTACCTCGGCGCCCGCAAAAAATTTGATAATATCCAGGTCGGGTTTCACGTTAACTTTCGCTCCAACTAAACAGTATGGAAATACAGATCAAACAAAAAAAACGCGTCGTCGTCGCGATGAGCGGCGGTGTGGATAGTACGGCTTCTGCCGCCTTGCTCAAGGAGCAGGGATACGAAGTCATCGGCGTAACGATGAAGTTGTGGAATTACGATGAGGTAGGCGGCGGCGAGATCAATCGGGAAAGCGGGTGTTGCTCCATTGACACCATGCACGATGCGCGTGTGGTATGCGAACAGTTAGGCGTACCGCATTATGTGTGGGATTTGAGCGACGAATTTGGTCGCGCCGTGATTGATAACTTTGTCAATGAATACCTTGAAGGTCGTACGCCCAATCCCTGTGTGATGTGCAATAAACATATCAAATGGGGAACGTTTCTCACCAAAGCTTTACATCTCGGCGCCGATTTTGTAGCAACCGGGCATTACGCGCGATCAGTTTACGATCCCGTCAGCGGCAAATATACTTTGCGTAAAAGTTACAACCGCAAAAAAGATCAATCCTATGCTTTATGGGGTATTCGTCAAAAGGCGCTGGCGATGACACTTTTTCCCGTCGGTGAAATGTCGGACAAAGAAGAGGTTCGCGAAGTCGCATCACGCCTACATTTGCGAACGGCGAAGAAAAAAGAAAGTCAGGAAATTTGTTTTATCACGGATAATAATTACAACCGTTTTCTCAAAGAGAAAATAAGCGGCCTTTCTGAGAAACTCGCACACGGAATGATCAAAACCCATGACGGGCAAGTCGTCGGTGAACACGACGGATATGCTTTTTATACGATCGGTCAGCGTCGTGGTGTGGGTGTCGCGATGAATGAACCTGTGTATGTCACGGAGATCAGCGCCAAAGATAACACCATTTACGTCGGTCGTAAGGATGATCTTTTGGCAACGGGGCTTACTGCGACACAAGTCAATCTTTGTCGGCATGAAGCGATCACGGAAGCCATGCCTATTACGGCCAAAATCCGATATAACGACGTCGGCCACGAAGGCGTTCTCACACTCAACGAAATCGGCGAAACCCAGGTGATTTTTAATCAACCCCAACGCGCCATTACACCGGGCCAATCGGTCGTATTTTATGACGGTGATGAAGTGATCGGCGGCGGGATCATAGATCGTGTACTCAAAGAAACACTGCAACCGGTTTAAGATAGCATGTCCACCCATCATACCATAACCAAAGTCACGACAGAACAGCTGCGCCGCATGAAACAAAGCGGCGAAAAAATCAGTGCATTGACGGCTTACGACGCGATCATGGCTTCGCTTTTGGATGAATCGGGAATTGATATGATCTTAGTCGGCGACTCCGCCAGTACGGTATTTGCCGGCAATGATACGACATTGCCTATGACGGTGGAGCAGATGCTATACCATGTGCGTGTCGTTACCAAGTCGGTCAAACGCGCATTGGTCGTAGCCGATATGCCGTTTATGAGTTACCATGTGAGCGTCGAAGAAGCTATTCGTAATGCGGGTCGTTTTATGCAGGAAGGCCACGCGGAGGCCATCAAACTGGAAGGTGGGATCGAATTTTTACCAACGATACAACGATTGGTCGAAATCGGCATACCCGTGATGGGTCACCTCGGGCTTACGCCGCAGTCTATTCATAAATTTGGCACGTATCGTACGCGCGGCAAACAACCGGATGAAGCTAAAAAAATCATCAGTGACGCCAAAGCGCTGGAAAAAGCCGGCGTGTTTGCGCTTGTTCTCGAAAAAGTTCCAGTTACTTTAGCCAAAAAAATATCGGCATCTATTACTATACCGACCATAGGTATCGGCGCCGGGCCGCATTGTGACGGACAGATATTGGTCACGCATGATATGCTTGGGCTGTATGAAAAATTTCATCCGCGGTTTGTGCGCCGCTATGCCGAGCTTGGTAAAGCTATGCGCAAAGCCTTTGCTTCCTATCATCAGGATGTAAAGAGTAACCGATTTCCCACTGACAAAGAAAGCTATTCGTAGTAGTTTTTTTAAATCCGTTATTTTTTTCAAAAAAAAGAGTGAAAACGATTAATTTTCACTCTGCTAATTTTTGTTATGTATTGATTGTTTAAAACAAGCGCGCCATGCTCATCCCAAGATAAAAGTTCTTTTTATCCAAACGTTGTGCGGCATCTATGCGGAATAAACCGAATAAGCCGTTGATTGAAGCGCCGACTTCCTGATGCCAACGCGTCGTATAAACCGGTGCATAGCCCAATCCTGCTAAACGATTTTTATCAATCCATGTGCGGCCGGCTGATCCGAAAACGGCGATCCCTATATTTTTACGAGCAAACCAATCCAATCCTATCAATTCAAACGGTAGTGAGCGAAAATTATGTTCCGCAAAAACAGCAGCGTATTTTTCACCTTCGTATCCGCGTGTGCGTAATGTTTTGAACGTACCAAATGGGGTAAAATATCCGAGCGACCCGTCAACCACACCAAACCGTTGAACGGGAAGTTTGCCGGTGTAGGTACCTGCGGTAGCATATACATCCAGCGTATTGGGGATGAAACGGCGGCGGAGAAACGTTTTAATGCGTGCGTTTCCGGAAACTTTATACGTAGTAAAACCGAAATCACTGGAGAGTATTTTTTTATCCGAATGTTCGATGGAGAGCGTAAGTCCGTTGTTTCCGACTACGCCCATGGGCACATATTTTTCACCCCAGGTACCTGTAAAAATAAAACTGCGCAGTGTGCCGTTATCAATGGCAGGATTTTTTCGTTGATCGTATTTCCGTCCGATGATGTCCCAATCCGTGGTTTTGGAAACGGATTTTTGGAAATCCTGCAGTAATCCTGCAGAAAAATCCAAATCCTGAAAAGCAAAATTGTAACCACCGGTGACTTTGACGCGGTGTGACTTGTAGTAATCAAAATAATCGCGATATCCGAAGAGCGGTTGCCCGCTGGTCATCAGGAGATTATAGTTTTCCGAGTTTTGGCGCATATCTACACCGTTATAATATTCGGCTTCGAGGTGACCGCGGCGGCGATAACCAAAGCGGTGTTCACCACCGGCGCCATAGAACGCTTTTTCCAATGTTGTCGTATAGCCGCCTTTGATGTATGCCGACCAATGTTTGGAAAATTCATGTTCGTATTTCACGCCAAGCCGTCCGCCTTCGACACGATCAAAACCGACAACGGGTGAAAGATCGCTAAGGAATTTTTGGAACGCTGTTTTTTTCTTTTTCTCCGTATCCACGCTGTCATTGTAATCATCTTCCATTTTGACGTATCGCGCCAACGCACCTTTGGGTTTGAATGCTTTGGTGAAGGAGTCCCCGCGTTTGATATTGGTGAATGCTGAATCTTCCGCTTCGGTACGGGGAATAATAATAGCGGAGGAATCAAATTGATTGGGTTTTGCCAACGCGACGGAATCTACAAAAAAAGATTTACGCGATTTGTAGAGTGAATCCGGTAATTCGATGTTGATCTGATAATTATTAACGCCCATCAGGCTGCTGTATATGATTTTTGGAAATTCCAAACCGGGCATTGCGACTTTAATATTGCCGTGCATACGAATATCCACCGGTAACCAGTAGGCTTGACCGAAATTGGAGAATTGCTGTTTATAGTTTACATTCCATTGCTGAATGGGGATAGGAAAAATCACATGCTCCGTCGGTTTGAGATCTACGGCTACCATCGCAGAGTCTTCCTCGATAACGGAAATACTGCCGACGAAGGTAGGTTGTAATTTAGTTTTGGAACGTACGGCAATGTCGTAAACAAGATAATCGTCCAGATAGCGACGTCCGGTGATTTTGAAATCATAGTAGTCCAATGCATCGGGGTGCGTAGGTCCGACAAAACGCGATCCTTGGATTTCGATATCATCGTCATAAAAATTAACCATGCCTTCTTCGCCCACGAAAATATTATCCTGCGGTCGGACGTTTTTGGTCATACGTTTGGATTTGATGACAACTTTGAGTCCTTTGTCTCTGTCCCAGTAGGTATCGGCTAAAGATTCGGAAATCATCACGATACCTGAATCGTTTTCCATGACCATCCTATTATACCCGTCGGCTTTAAAATTATTGATCAGTTTATGCCAGCGTTTTTTCTTGGCGATGACATTGCGCATGATACGAATGCCGGGATCTTCCCCGATGACGACCATTTCCTCCATCTGAACCGAGGAGGGTGTCAGGCTGATGTTTTGTTCGGTAGGGCTGTTTTCCGTAATGACTAATTTTTGAGACTCATAACCGATATAACGTACGACGATCGTAGCAGGTAGGGATTCGATCCGCAATGCGTATCGTCCTTCGACACTGGCGACAACCCCGCGCAGCGTGCCCTCGATTTGTATATTGGCCGATGGTAAAGGTTCACCGTTACTTTTGTCGGTGATCGTTCCGGTGATATTTTTTTGTGCATAGGAAAAGGAACCCAACAGCAGAAGGAAAATCAATCTATACATGTAATAAACCCCTCATAATAAGTAATACAAACGCCGACCCCATGTACGTGCAAGTCGGCGTGAAGTTTCCAATACGAAGTTTTATAAATCAAAAGAAATCACAAATAAGCACTTCTTTTTATTTTGAGTGATGGATACTTATTCCATCAAGCGATCACGTACCAAACCTTCGATATAACGTTGGACGGAAGAACTCGAAACCGAATTATCCACGCATTGTAAAGTGCGCTTGAGAACGGATTTGCTCAAGCCCTGACGACGCAGCATGGCGGAAAGAGCGGTTTCTTGGGCGGAACTTGAGCTTACGGTTCCGACGGTTTCAAGAAAAGTAAACCAAATCATATCATCGTTAGGGCAGACTTCTGCGCTACGGCTTAGCACACGCGCTTGTGCGCTGGACGAACTGACCGATTCGGTTACTTTAAAAAGCTGAATCCACGCGTCGCGAGTAAGTGTGCGTTGTGTAAGCGCGAGTAACGCTTCGGATTGTGCGCTGGATGAACTTACCGCGCGTACGGCATGCAGGTATGCCAAAAACGCTTCTTCATGCGGAGGCGCTAATTCGGCAAGCGTTTCCAATGCATTTTTTTGCGCCGAACTGGAGCTGATATCTTCGATCGTGCGGGCCATCTCGATAGCCGATTCACGATCTAAGCCACGGCGGCGCGCTATCGTGATAGCTGTCTCACTTTGACGTGAACTGGAGGATATTTCCCGAACGGCACGCATCAGCGTTAACGTAAAGGTTGAATCTTGCGGAAATTTAGTCGTGGCGTCCGTTAATAAATCACCGAGGCGCGAACTGCTTGAGATTTCTTTGGCCGTCACAATAACGGTGCGCTGAAGCTGAGCAGAGGTCAAATTTTCATGTGCCATAATGGACTCACAAAAAATCTGCCGCGCGTAATTATTTTCCTGAAATTCGATTTCATTGATTGCCGCATCAACGCCGCGCTGAGCGATAAGCCGCTGGACCCGACCCGCAGCGCCGAGTCCTGTTTTTCGTGCAATTTCAGGCAACTCGGCAGCGAGCCATGATTGGCCGTATTCATTCCAATCCATCTCGCGGCCATTAGCATAAAAAGTTCTTTCCAACTGACCGTCACGTAACCCGCGAACCCGGACTTCGCGATACGTAAACCAATTGCGGGTTTTGATCTGTACCGTAGCATTTTCTGCTAGAAATTTGAAATCACGGTCATCATCGGATAATTCGACCACACCGATAGCTTTGACCTCAAGACTGTGCAGCATGTCATTGTAATAAGCATCAATATGGTTGAGGCGGCTATTATTGTTTTGAACAAAACCGATATGGAAATTGTTCTGTGCTGTCAATTGCGAATTTTGAATTAGAGAAAAGAAACTTACTATTAAAAGGGTAATAAATGTTTTCATATATTTTCCATAATTTAGAATATCACATATCTCAAGACTTGGTTTCTAAACAAATCTCCAGTATGGTAAACATTTCCCGATGATTAATGATCGGCTTCTGGTGCAGATCGTTTATTCATCCGAATTGCGATTCCTATCATGCGTACGTGAATAGCTATCATGAACAAGCCACAAAACGGTCCGACATCAAATAATCCCATTTCCGAAGGAGGCCACGGAAATGTTGCGGCGTTCAACACGATCAGCAGAATGGCCAACAACCCAAAGGGCAATGTCCAAATCCAGCCGAAATAGGGATGACGTCGCATCACTATAGCGTAACATAAAAAACTTGTACCGATGAACATATCCCATACTACATCGAGGCCCATGTCGATCAGTCGTACCGCACGTTGGACAAGTCGGGAAGTATTTGGATCTACGGACAGTTCTTTGATAAACGAATCTTCAAATCCGGCCTGAATAGCAATTTGTGCCGCTAGAAAGACAGCTAATACCAAAAAGGCCAATGCGCCCATATAAAACCCAATTACCGAGAGATGGTCGTCCATGTCTCCTTTAAGGAGAATATGTAAAGCGTACCAACTTATGATTCCTAAAATTGAGAATAACATCACACCGACAAAGGTCAGTGCCGGGTTTAGCGAAACGGTAATGATACACAAATAGGATATAACCGACAGGACACCCGCAATGCCGCCGTAAAGAAAAAGTTTTTTGAATTGAGAATACACGCGATGATCCATGATTAAGTTCATTCCTATGTTTTTCTTATTATTCTTGTGGTGTTTGTTTTTTAGCAAGGACATAATAGATCACGAAAGCGATACCGGCGAAAATAAACATCAGACCCATCAGCGCGGGGCCTTCCATCATCGGGAAAATCTGGCCGATGGCCAATGCAATACCGATACCGACAAGAACAATGCCCCATTTGAGCGATTGCAGCGGGTTTTCTCGGAGATCACGGGCATAAAGATATTTTACTTTTTCATCGACTAGCCCTTTGTCTATCAGTTTTTGGCGCGTACGATTGTCCGTGACGATTTTTACGATCATGGCAACCATCCAAAAAAATGCGATAGGAATGATGAATTCGAGGTTTTGCATAATCTGGTTCCTTTCAATATGGTGTAATACGTGTTTTTGATTTCATAAGTTCTACCCGATAAGACCGGTCAAAAAGCAAAAGGTTGCACTTGTTAGCTAATTATTTTATTGCAACATTTGTTCGCTTCGTCGGTCTAATACCCTGTATGATAAGACCATTTATGGAAAATGAGCGCTTAACTATAGAAAAAATAATTGCCGGCGATGCTAAGGCATTTAAGCAGTTAGTCGAAGACCACCAAAAATTGGTCGCGCATATCGTATTTAAAATGGTATCCAATCCATCCGATCAACAGGAGATTTGTCAGGAAGTTTTTATCAAAGTGTATGAAAATCTCCGGACCTTTCAGTTTAATGCTAAACTTTCGACATGGATTGCCCGCATCGCTTATAATACGACGCTAAATCACATCGCGAAGAAAAAAACGCCGCTGTATGAAGATTATCTAACCTCGCCGACGGAGGAAGAAAATTACGAATCGGCCGATCAGAATCTTTCGGAAAGCCTGTGGGACGAACCCGACATGCCGGATGCCGTAACACAAAACCGGGAAACAGCGAGAGTTTTAAAAGAAGCGATCCAATCATTAGCGCCGCAGTATCGGACCATCGTAACGCTTTTTCATATGGACGACATGTCGTATGTGGAAATCAGTGAAATCATGCAGATGCCGGAGGGTACGGTAAAAAGTTACCTTTTCCGGGCGCGCAAAATGCTCAAAGCGCGGTTACTTGAAAATTTTAGTACGGAGGAATTAATATGAATCATCTCAGTGATGCGATGATGCAGGCGTATCTGGACGGGACCGCCGGTATAACCAAACAAAACATGGAAACGCATCTGTCGGTATGCGAGGAATGCCGCGAGTCTATGGCTATATATCGGATGATGCACCACACCATACGTCAGGAAGAATTTATATTACCGGCACATTTTGCGGATATAGTGGCGGAAAAAGTGGGTTTGGTTTCCGCTGATGAGTCGGAAACATCTGTTTTACGTGAGTGGTGGTGGCTGTTGCCGGTCGTCGTAGCGGGCATCGGCATCTCCGCGTATTATTTGCCTTCTACGATGACCGGAGCACCGGTAGAGCGCGTTTTACAGGAAAATATCCGGCAGACGCAAACTTATTTTACGATAGCTGAACAAATGGGCGGTTGGATCGGTTCCAATTTTCAGTATCTTATTTTTGGGTTATTTCTCGTATTGCTTTTTGATATGATCGAGCGGAAATTTTTGAGATTGAGGGTGCAGCACTAAACGGTTTTGCCCGTCGCATTTCGTAAAAAATGTGACGGTGTCATGCCGATTAGCGCTTTAAAATCACGGATGAAATGTGCCTGATCATGATATCCCAGATCCAAGGCCAGTTTGGTCAATGAAATTTCTGCGTTAGATTTTATCATTTCTACAGCCTCGTGTAAGCGGTAACGTTGAATCACCCACTTCGGTGTCACACCAATATAATTTTCAAACAATCTTTCAAGCGAACGAGCGGTTATATTAAACCGCGCTAAAAGCTGGCGCACGTGAACGATATCACGTTCAATCATGATCGTTGCCACGATGGTTTGTGCAAGGATAGCACGCGGGTCATGTTTGATCGGTATGGATGTAAAAAATGACTCAGCGGCTTTTTCCATTGCATCAAATCGCGTCATGCGCAGTATCGAATGTTCTAATTGCAGAATGGATTCACCGAAAACGGATTCGATGTTTACTTTGTGATTGGCCAGGTTAGCTATAGACGGTTTATAAAATGCCGAAAAAGCACCGGGAAGAAATTTAACACCAAAAACAAAACCTTTACCATTCAGCGTTCGTTTAAATTTTCCGGTAACCGGTCCGCCAATCGAGGAGCCATCTTTCTCGAAAACCAAATGCACAGAAGGATGCGGCAGAGTTTCAGCTATATACGGGCGGTTTTTCGGAAAATCCCATCGTACCATCCAAAAATGTTCGATCGTAGATTGGAGCGTTTTCGTAGGTTTGTCACGGTAATAACGAATACGGGGATTTGGAATAGAACTTAAAATGCCTCGCGGTTTACCGGCGCTATTTGTCTTCGTCATTTGTCGTGTTTTTACAATTATGATGAGTTTCTTATGAGTATATTGGCCGCGAACGAAAATTGAAACAAAGAAATTGAAGGATCAATTTATGTCGGCTAAAACAATTACTTCAGAAATAACGATATATGCCCAAGCCGAGCGGGTGTGGGCAGTATTGACTGAACCGTCGTTGACGCGGCAGTACATGTTTGACTGCGAAGCGCAGAGCGATTGGAAACCGGGCAGTCGTTTAGAATGGAAAAGCGCAAAGGACGGCGTCGTATATGTGCGCGGTCATATCGTTCGTAATGAATATCCTCGTATTTTGGAGTACACGGTTTTCGATCCATTTGGAGGATATGCGGATATCCCTGCAAATTATCTGACGGTGAGCATCACACTGAGTGAAAAAGAATTCGCAACCGACGTGTCCGTCGTACAAGGGGATTTTTCGACGGTCGCTAACGGTGAAAAGCGTTATCAGGATTCCCACGGGGGTTGGTCGTATATTTTAGAAAAAATAAAAACGCTGGCCGAAGCCGGCGCGTGAATACGTTTGATTATCATTTCGTTTTTCAGTAAAATCAACGCGTAAAATCGTTCATTTTTCAGCGTTGTTCTCCATGTCTTCCGAAATCCGTGAGTTGCTTCAGGCGGCTACACATGCCGCGTATGAAGCAGGAAAACTCACACTGCGTTATTATCAGACAGCCTCCTTGGATGTGATCGCCAAGCCGGACGCCTCGCCCGTCACGATCGCCGACCGTTCTGCGGAGGAATGGTTGCGCGCATTCATCAGTAAAGAATTTCCGGATCATGGGATTTTGGGAGAAGAATTCGGCGAAACTATCGGTAGCGGCCGGTATCGCTGGATATTGGATCCTATTGACGGCACCAAATCATTTATTCACGGTGTACCTTTTTACGGGACAATGGTTGCTATCGAAGATGTGCAAAAAAAAGATGCCATCGTCGGTGTGATACATTTTCCGGCACTGGGCGAAATCCTTTCCGCGGCTACTAATGAAGGTGCCACTATCAACGGTCGCAGAGTCAAAGCGCGCACAACGGAATATCTGGCTGAAGCGACGCTTCTCACTACGGATATGAAAAGTTCTCACCAAGGAGACTACGCACCCATTCTTCAAACACTCATCAAAGAAACTAAAATCGTTCGCACGTGGGGCGATTGTTATGGGCATGCTTTGGTGGCGTGCGGTCGGGCCGATATTATGGTGGACCCTAAGCTCAATCTTTGGGATATCGCCGCACTCAAACCGATCATCGAAGAATCCGGCGCTGTGATTTTTGATCGAAATGGCGTTACGTCTATGTATATTGACAACGCGATTGCGTGCGGACCGGCGCTCCAAAAGGAAATATGGACGAAACTGAATATATCCCATGCGTAAGCCCTTGAATCGCAATGCTTGAGCGAAAACGCCTCCGGGTTTGATCTCGTCATGACTATTCGCATGAATTCTCAGTTGATCCGTGTAATAAAGAAAAAATAGTT
Source organism: bacterium (assembly GCA_013360215.1). Taxonomy (NCBI): domain Bacteria; species bacterium. Next base: position 26,358 of record JABWCP010000007.1, read on the forward strand.
TTCTAATGTTCTTATATTGAGGTCATATGTCATTTGAAATTCAAGAAATTTTAGAAACCATCCGCATGACGGAGGTAGAGCATTTTGATATTCGCACGACGACGATGGGTATCAGTTTACGGGATTGCGGACGCGGCAATGCGCCGGCGACGATCCAGGCGATCTACGATAAAATCTGTCGTTACGCGGAGCGTCATGTAGCGACGGCGCGTGAGGTCGAACAAAAATACGGGATAGCCATTGCCAATAAACGTATTTCCATCACACCGGCATCCATTGCTTGTGACGGATTTACGCGCAGTGAATTTGTTCAGTTGGCGAAAAAATTAGATGAAGCGGCCGAACGGGTCGGTGTAGATTTTTTGGCCGGATTTTCAGCGCTCGTACAAAAGGGTTTTACCAAAGGTGATCGGGCATTGATCGAATCCATTCCCGAAGCCATAGGTAGTACCAAACGCGTATGTTCGTCCATCAATGTCGGTTCTACCAAAGCCGGTATCAATATGGATGCCATTATTGCGGTATCCAAAGTCATCAAAGATTTGGCGCAGGTCACGGCGTCCGAGGGCGCGATCGGTTGTGCTAAGTTTGTCGTGTTTTGTAATGCGGTTGAAGACAATCCGTTTGTAGCCGGGGCATTTCACGGAGTGACGGAAGCCGAATGTACGATCAATGTCGGAATCAGCGGACCGGGTGTCGTACTGCACGCGATCAAACAAGCGCCGGATGCGGATCTTGGCGAACTCTCGGAAATCATCAAACGTATGACGTTTAAAATTACCCGTGCGGGGGAATTGATCGGCCGAGAAGTGGCGCGTCAGCAGAATATTGATTTCGGTATTGTTGATTTGTCTTTGGCTCCTACACCAGCGCCGGGCGACAGTATCGCGGATATTCTTGTTGCGATGGGACTTGAAGATGTCGGCGCATGCGGTACGACAGCGGCACTGGCGATGCTCAACGACGCCGTTAAAAAAGGCGGTCTCATGGCGTCGTCGTATGTCGGCGGTTTGAGCGGCGCTTTTATCCCGGTGAGCGAAGATCAAGGTATGATCGCTGCCGTAGAAAAAGGAAATTTGTCGTTGGAAAAATTAGAAGCGATGACCTGTGTGTGTTCGGTCGGTTTGGATATGGTTGCCGTGCCCGGTGATACGACGTGGGAAACAATCGCCGGTCTGATTGCGGACGAATCAGCTATCGGAATGATCAACAGCAAAACGACGGCAGTTCGCATCATTCCCGTACCCGGAAAAAAAGTCGGCGAATCCGTTGATTATGGCGGACTGCTGGGCAAAGCGCCGATCATGCCGATTCGTAATTTATCACCTAAAAAATTTATCGGGCGCGGAGGCCGCATTCCTGCACCTACGGTAGCCCTTTCAAACTAACAAACGAGGACCGATACATTGGAATTGATTGCGCAGTTTATAGATTTTTTTATTCATCTGGATGTCCACTTAGGCGAACTCATTCAGAATTACGGTACATGGACATATCTGATTTTATTTCTCATCATTTTTGCAGAGACCGGATTGGTGGTCACACCGATTTTACCGGGTGATTCGCTTCTTTTTGCGGCGGGTGCATTTGCCGGCTTGGGTTATCTTGATCCGTGGTGGTTATTTATTTTACTCACGGTAGCCGGCATTATCGGTGATTCGGTCAATTATGCCGTGGGTTTACGCATCGGACCTAAAATTTTTCATAAAGAAAATGTACGTTTTCTCAATAAAGAATATTTACAACAAGCGCATATGTTTTACGAAAAACATGGCGGTAAAACGATTATTTTTGCGCGCTTTATTCCCATCATTCGCACGTTTGCTCCTTTTGTTGCCGGTATTGGTCAAATGACGTACCGTCACTTCATTTTTTATAATATCATCGGTTCTATCGTGTGGGTCGGACTGTTCATTTCAAGCGGTTATTTTTTCGGTAATATCCCGACCGTGCGTGAAAATTTTACCCTCGTGATTGTGGCGATCATCATCATATCGGTGATTCCTGCCGTGATCGAATTCATTCGTGCCCGTCGCAAGTCCGGTATAAACGAAGCATAATTTTAGCTATATATTTTAGAGAACGCAAAGCACGCCGTGCAAGGAGGTTGTATGAAATCTTCACGTTCAAAAAATTCGCCCGTAACTTTGCTTATCGGTACGCGTAAGGGTGCGTTTACGCTCAAAAGCGATGCGCGGCGTCGCACGTGGAAAGTATCGGCACCGATTTTTTTGGGGCATATCGTACATCATCTGATGCAGGATCCGCGCGAATCCAAACGTTGGCTGATGGCTTGCAAAACAGGGCATCTCGGGCCTACGGTATTTCAATCTGATGATCGCGGTAAAACCTGGAAAGAATCCAAACAACCGCCGGCGTTTCATAAAACAGATTCTGCCAAACGTGCGCGCGCGGTAGATCATGTCTTTTGGTTGACGCCCGGCCATGCCAGTGAACCCGGGGTGTGGTATGCCGGTACATCGCCTCAGGGTTTATTTCGCAGCGAAGATCATGGTGTGACGTGGAAAAATGTAGACGGCTTCAATGAAAATCCGATGTATGAAAAATGGACTGGTGGTGATAAAGACGGCACCCCGGACGGCCCCAAACTTCATTCGATTATTGTGGATCCGCGTAATGCACGTCATATGTATCTTGGTTGCTCCAGCGGAGGCGTTTTTGAAACCGCAGATCAAGGCAAAACGTGGACGCCTTTGAATAAAGGATGTGATGCAGAATTTTTACCGCAACCTGATCCGGAGTACGGTCACGATCCGCACTGCATACAACTTCATCCGCTCATGCCGGACCGCTTGTATCAGCAGAATCATTGCGGAGTGTATCGTATGGATCGCACGGAGGGTCGCTGGCATCGGATTGGGAAAAATTTGCCCAAACATATCGGCGATATCGGTTTTTCGATTACGCTGCATCCTACGGATCCGGACGTGGCCTGGGTTTTTCCGATGGACGGGACGTCGGTTTGGCCGCGAACTTCACCCGGCGGTAAACCGGCAGTCTATGCAACGTACAATGCGGGAAAAACGTGGAAACGTTTAGATAAAGGATTTCCGAAAAAAGATGCTTACTGGACGGTGTTTCGTCAAGCGATGGCATGCGACCAGAAAAGTAAAGTCGGTTTATATCTTGGAACGACCTCCGGAGAGGTGTGGGGCAGTACCGATGAAGGGCGATCCTGGTCGTGTTTAGTTCGGCACTTGCCGGAGATTTTTTCACTTGAAGTTTTAACCCGGTGATGATGTATGGTAATACACATTCCCAATCCTTTGCGTTCATATACATCGGACGAAAAAGTTCAAGCTGAAGGTCATACGATAGCGGAAGTTCTAAAGAATTTGGATGCACAATTTCCGGGAATACGTTTTCGCGTGATAGACGAACAAGACCGTATACGAAGGCACATCAAAATTTTTCTTAATGAAGAGATGGTAGATAACCTTAAAGAACCGATTGAATCCAAAGATACATTGCACATCATTTGCGCGTTAAGCGGAGGTTAACAGCTCTACTGTTAGCCCAGGCATTATAAAACGCATCATTTAATCTTAATCTTACTCATGCGACAATTATTTTTATGGCAGCGCATTACGCTATGTGTATTTGTTTTGCATATCGCATGTTCTGATCTAAAAGCACAAAGCTCTCTGCCGGTCATTGAGTTGACAGCACAATCCACGGTAATGGATGTGACCACAAAGATGGAGATTTTTGAAGATGCGAGCGGACAAAGTCAAATTGAGGATGTTATCCGTGATGATGTTTTGTTTAAAATAAACGATCAGGCTATGCCTAATTTTGGATTTACAAAATCCGCTTATTGGGTTCGTTTTGTCGTCCGGTCATCATCGGAGGCACATTGGTTTTTGCATCTCGATTTTCCTCTGATGGATGAATTGGTGATATACAGATTATCGAACGGGTTGCCGGAACCAATCCGAATAACCGGAAGAATGCGTGAATTTTCTTCGCGTGCTATTCCGCATCGTACCTTTGCAGTTCATTTACCTCTGCATGCAGGTTCGACGGATACCTTGTACGCGCGGTTTCGTACGGATGATACGATGACGTTGCCCTTGTATCTTATTCGGGCGGATGTTTTCCGCGAAAGAGACCATACGCAGCAGTTTGGTTTCGGTTTGTACTACGGTATTATGCTCGTGATGGCATTGTATAATGTTTTTATTTTTTTCAAACTTCGCGATCGATCCTACCTCTATTATGTTTTATATATTGTCAGTTTTGGGATGCTCCTGATGTATCAAAACGGCATTAGCTATGAACTTTTTCCGTGGGCTCAATGGCGAATGGATCCGTTTTGGAGTTCGATGGCAAGTTTGTGGGGCATTCAGTTTTCGAGGCATTACCTGCTTAGTCATCGTTTTACGCCGCGCCTGGATCGCGTGCTAAAGATTTTGCTAATGATGTCTGTCGTATCCGTTGTGATTTCTGTTGTCGCTCCTTATCGGTTTTCGATTTGGCCCGGTGTAGTGATCGGGATACTGATTTTTCCTTTAATGATTTCTACAGCGATTATAGCGATTCGTAAAAATTATACGCCCGGAAAGATATTTCTCACGGCATGGATTGTTTTACTTACAGGTATTGTTCTTAACGCTTTTATGAGCATGGGATTGCTTCCGGCCAACGATATCACTCTTTACGGCATTCAGGTGGGTTCAGCGTTAGAAACGGTTTTACTTTCACTCGGCCTTGCCAACCGTATCAGTGTACTCAAACATGAAAAAGAGGAAGCTGAAAAAAAATTATTCGAAACGGAACTTCGTATGAAAGCCGCAGTCGTTCAACAACTTGAAGAAAAAGTGCGTGAACGAACGGCCCTTTTGGAAGCGCAAAAACAAGAACTGGCGCAGACACTAGAAGTTCTCAAAAACACGGAAGTCCAATTGGTACAAAGCGCTAAGATGTCGGCTTTGGGTCAGCTTATTGCCGGAGTGGCACATGAGATCAATAATCCGATAACCTTTATTTACTCCAATCTGTACCCTCTGGAAGATTATATCGAACAGTTCAAACAACTTGCCAAAGCGGCGATTCAGCACGGACTGCACACGCAATTGCAAGATGAAGGTGTAAACAAAAAACTAAATAATCTGGATGAATTATTTGATGATTCGGATCGCATACTCAAAAGTTTTCGTTTAGGTACGCAGCGCATACGAAACATCGTGCAGGATTTACAAAAATTTGAACATGCGGATGAGAGTGAAAAAATACCGGTTGATATGAACGATGAGATCCGCAGCGTTCTGAAGCTCATAACACCGCAATACCGCGATCAGATAGAAATCAACACGCAATGGGGTCCTATTCCTGAGTTCTATTGCACGCCTTCGCATTTTCATCAGATCTTTATGGATATTTTTATTAATGCGGCCCAGGCCATCATCCAGCGTAATAAAGACGATAAAAGACCTAAGGGCAATCTTCACGTTGCTACGTATGTAGATGAAAGCCAGGCATGGATCGGAATAGATATCCGTGATGACGGAACAGGTGTCGCGCAGGAGCATATTACAAAAATTTTCGATCCTTTTTTTACGACCAAACCGGTCGGGGAGGGAACAGGGCTGGGTTTGGCCATAGCGTACCGATTGATCGAAAAAAATCGAGGCACGATTCAAGTGCAATCCAAAGTAAGGGACTTTACTCAATTTACTATTCGATTACCTATCAACTCATTAATAAAGGAGTGACGTGAAACGCTATCGTTGGCTGGTGATAACAGGGTCGGTTATTTTAAGTTTGGCGGCGTGTGAAGTAATGGTGCGGTACACTTTTTTACCTCTTTCAAGTCTGCACAATGGCGCTGTCAATGTTCCGGATGCAAGGGGTTATGCGTTGCGTCCCGGGGCTTCCGTCGAATTTCGCGGTATACACGAGCCGTTGCCACAACCGGTGCAATGGATCATTAATAAACAAGGTTTGCGTGCTGATCGTACGGACTCACTGCCGCGGATATCCGCCAAAAAACGTATTGCCGTATTTGGTGACAGTGAAGTATTCGGTTGGTCGGTAAATTACGAAAATACATTTGAATCGATAATGATGCATGAGGAGCCGTCGCTGGAGGTGCTCAATTTCGGTGTGCCCGGATACAACGCTGAAAATATAGCGGATCATGTGGAACGCATGGCGCCGGGTTTTTCGTTAGACGGTATGATTTATTTGATCAATCCCAATGATCTTGATCCGCCATTGGCTTACCGTGAAGCAACGATTGATTCGGAATTATTGCGTCGGATTGCATTTGCCTATATGAGTCTGACGGAAACGGACTATGTAGAACACCGAAAATCCGACAGCGTTCGCATCGGATTTCTCAAACAGGTAGATCGCATCGCGCAATATGCTCAAACGCATCACATTCCTTTGATGTTAGTTTGTATGAATGAAGATGAGCTTCGTTTATTATCGGATAAACGGCCTTTGACCGGAGCAGCCGCGGTGACGGCGATTTCCGTGCACGATGTATTTACCCAATCGCCGAAATGGGATGTTCATCTTTCAGTGAGCGGTCATCATACATTGGGTCAACGCATGCTTAGCGAATGGCGAAATTTTGCATCCGGATTACCGATGAAAGATTCAAAGACATTAGCGAACAACTAAAAGCAGAATCGAATGGTTTTTAGTGCCATGTGCGGAACATGTTTCATTATTTCTTCGTTCTCAAGTATACGATAAGTTTTTTGTATATATAACATTTCAACTATCAGGGATGTGAAAATTATGAGAACACATCGGTTTGTTTTAAAGGCCATACTCATGGCGTTGTGCGCGTCATCCTACGTTTTTGCCCAATCTAAAGTCAAGTTACAATACAACGATCTTCAAAATATTCTTACGGAACTTCGATCGCTGGAGCGTATCGAAACACCGGAGGGTGTGCCGGACCATTCCGCTTCGTCGGTAGCGCATTCTTTGGAGCGATTGAGCGCGTTGCGTCTGCGGTATTCGAAAATAGATACGACCGGGTGGCCGATCGAACAGCGTATTGATCATGCCTTGTTCGGTGCCGAAATCAACGGCCTGGAGTTTCATCTGCGGGTTCTTCGTCCCTGGTCACGCGACCCGGCGTATTATGCATTGATCTGGATGGAAGAAAGTGATACACCGGACCACGAAGGCCCGCTGTGCCATGCGTCGATTGATGTGTGGCGTTACACTTTTCCGCTGTCGTCAATGGATGAAAAAAAACTCACTCGCCAACTGCAAGTCATTCCGCCGCTGTTGCGGCAAGCTCAATCCAATCTGACTGAAAATGCGCGTGATCTCTGGATCGCCGGTACGGCACAAGTACGCGAACAAATCAGCTTTCTGGATGAAATCAAATCGCAATCGCAAACCGCCGGTGCGGAACTCCATACCGCCATCAGCAATGCTACCGGTGCATATCGTGATTTTGTATCATGGCTCGAAAAAGAAGCACCCTCTAAAAACGGACCATCGGGCATCGGTAAAGAAAATTATACGTGGTATTTACGCCACGTTTTGATGGTGCCGCTGTCGTGGGAGGAAGAGGTGACACTGCTCAAACGCGAATTGGATCGGGCGTATGCTTCGCTGGCTTTGGAACGGCAGCGTAATCGCGATCTTCCGGAGATTATTCCTTTTGGGGATGCGGCGTCGTTTCAAAAAGGTACCGATGCGGCCGTAAAAAAATTAGTACGCTTTCTGGAAGAGAAGAAAATATTGCATGTAAAACCGTACATGGAAAAAGAATTGCGTAAACATACGGGGCGATTCCAACCTGAATCGCAACGTCATTTTTTTGCAAATATCGTTCATCGTGCACCGAATGTTTTGTATTCGCATCTCACCCATTGGTTTGAGACAGCATGGCTTCGTGAAGAGCCGCATGCCAGCGCATTTCGTAAAACGGCACTGCCATACAATATCTGGGTTAGCCGTTCCGAAGGCATGGCTACGGGAATGGAAGAACTTCTGATGCATGCCGGTTTGTACGACGATGAGCCGCGTGCCCGTGAACTGGTGTGGATCATGCTGGCCCAACGTTGTGCGCGGGGCTTGGCTTCGCTGTATGCCCATGCCAATATGATAGACTACGATGCCGCACGGCAATTTCAGGTAACGTGGACGCCGCAAGGCTGGACGGGTGATCCTGCGTTGGTAGGATTTGAACAGCATCTGTATCTGCGCATGCCGGGTTATGGTACAAGTTATGTAAGCGGAAAGTATATGTTGGAGCGCCTTATGATGGAGCGCAGCCGTCAGGTCGGTTCATCCTATAGTGTCTATCAGTATTTTACAGAACTGTACTCCGCCGGTATGATCCCCGTGTCATTGATACGATGGCAATTGACAGGATTAGATGATGAAGTGCGGGGTCTGATGATGATATCAAACGAAAAAAATCAGGGGAAATGATTTTTATAATTAGCTTTTTAGAGGCAAACCGAAATCGGTCACTGCGCGAACGATCTCGTCAAATGAAACAGGTTTAGGTAGGATACGCTGAATGCCCGTTTGTTCTGCTTTTTCTTTATCGAGCTGAGAGCCCCAGCCGGTGATCATAACGATATTCGTTTGTGGTGCACGTTTCTTAATTTCTTGCGAAACTTCCCAACCCGACATACCCGGCATACCCAGATCGGTAAAGACAATATCAAAACTGCGCTCTTCGATCATGCGAATGGCTTCTTTACCGGAACTGGCTTGGTGTACTTCATGGTCCTGTATCTCAAGCATTTCAACCAACGTAGTGCGCACGGCCTCGTCGTCATCTACTACAAGTACAGATAGAGGTTTCGGCGGGCCGACTTCTTTAGCCCGCGCGACATCCGGTGCAAGTTGCTGTACAAAAAGAGCCGCCATGAGCTTGACATAAAATGTCGTACCTTCTCCCGGCGTGCTTTTAAATGAAAGATGTCCGCGATGCCGCTGTACGATACCGTAAGCGGTGCTCATACCCAAGCCGCTGCCATGCTGATTTTTGGTCGTAAAGAAAGGATCAAAAACTTTGGATTGAATATTTTCAGGAATCCCGCAGCCCGTATCGCTTAATTCCGTCACGACCCACAACGTGTTTTCGATCTGTTCGGTGTAGGTACGAATCGAAAGCGTACCGCCTTCGCGCATCGCGTCAACGGAATTGAAAATGATATTAATAAAAACGTCTTTGAGTTCCGAAGCGTCGCCTGAAACGAGCGGTACATCGCCGAATTGACTTTGCAAATTGATCGTAACACCCAAACTGTTGGATTCATCCTGCCAACGTGTTTTGGTCATTTCGATCACTTCTTCCAGCATGCTATTGAGCGCTATGGATTCGAAACGTTCATCTTTACGAATGCGTGTGTAATCCTGCATGCGTTTGATCGTGGCTGATCCTTTGAGCGCCGATCGCGTAATCATATCCAGATCTTTGGACACATCCGTATCGTGGATTTTCTGAGAGAGCAGTTGCGAACGTCCCAATATGACAGCGAGGATATTATTAAAATCGTGAGCGACACCACTGGTGATGACACCCAACGAACGCAAACGTTCGGATTGAACCAACTGGTCCTGCGTCGCTTTCAGTTCTTGCGTCCGCTCATCCACCATTTGTTCAAGGTGAGTCTGGTAGTCAAATATTTTTTTCTGAAGTTTGGCGCGTTCAAGAGCACGTCGGATACGGATGATAAATTCGTCCCGCTCGCGGTCACCGCTGGCTTTAAAAATATAATCTTCCGCGCCTTCTTTGAGCGCCTGGATGGCTGATTCACGATCGCCGAATGCCGTCATAATCACGACCGGCATGGTGGGGCGTTTGGATTTGGAAACGCGCAGTAATCCGATACCGTCCATATCGGGCATGATAAGATCGCACAGCAAAAGGTCGTAACCTTTTTGCTCGATCATGTTTTTTGCGGTAAGCGGTTCGTGCGTACTCTCGACATCAAAGCCTTCTTTTTTGAGCATCGTGCTCATCGCAAAAAGTTGAACTTTACTGTCGTCGACTACCAAGATACGCTCGCCGGATGAGATAGTGGCGGCTGGTTCACTCATAGCGCTTGTAATGTATAAAAAACATACTGGAATAGAAAATAAAAAAATTGTTCTTTGTCTCACATAAGATCAAGGAAACGCTATGGAAAAACAACGCTTCAGTTCAGGTGCACCGTGGGAACCGATTGTCGGTTATTCGCGGGTCGTTCGCGCCGGTCAATTCATCTATGTATCCGGTACCACCGCGACGGATGAAAACGGTAAGCTGATCGGAAAAAATGACGCGCATGCACAAACTGTGCAAACGATCATTAATATCGAAAAAGCATTGCACAAAGCCGGCGCCAATCTTACCGATGTCGTGCGAACACGTATCTATGTTGTCCATATTGAGCGCGATTGGGAAATCATCGGGCGGGTGCATGGCGAATTTTTTAAAAACATTCGCCCGGCTACAGCGATGATTGAAGTGCGGAAATTGATAGATCCGGACATGTTGGTGGAAATCGAAGCAGAAGCAGTAGTGTGATCAAAGCGTAATGCGCTCCCAAACCGTAGCCATGCCTTGCCCCAGACCGACGCACATCGTTGCCAATCCGTAACGCGATTGACGGCGTTTCATCTCGTTGGTAAGTGAACCGATGATGCGTGCACCCGAACAGCCCAACGGGTGCCCCAAAGCGATCGCGCCGCCATTGACATTGACGCGGGCATCGTCCAATCCCAAAGCCTGCATACAAGCCAAAACTTGGATTGCAAAGGCTTCATTGATTTCGATCAAATCTATATCGTTGAGAGATACATGAGCGTATTGCAAAGCGCGACGTGTTGCTTCGACCGGTCCTAATCCCATGATGTCGGGATGAATCCCCGTGACCGCATATCCGCGCAGTACAAATCCTTCGCGATGCCCGTTTTCCCTCGCTACGTCAGGCGAAACAAGCAGAAGCAGTGACGCGCCGTCGTTCATCGGACAGCTGTTTCCTGCCGTGACAGTACCGTCATCCCGAAATGCCGGTTTAAGTTTGGATAATGTTTCCATAGAAGCGTCTTCGCGCGGGCATTCATCGGTATCTATGAGGACTTCGTTTTTTCCTTGGCGTACGCGTAGCGCGATGATTTCTTCTTTCCACGACCCCTTATTCCGTGCCGCGATAGCTTTGCGATGACTGGCTACGGCAAAAGCGTCCTGCGTTTCACGAGTGATGGCAAATTGTTTGATAATTTCCTCGGCCGTTTCGCCCATAGACAAAGGGCGCACACGTTTGGTAATACGCGGATTGATAAATCGCCAACCCAGCGCGGTATCGTGCATCGTCATCGACCCGTTGGGAAAAGCTTTTTCGGCTTTGGCGACAGCGTAGGGCGCTCGGGACATGCTCTCAACGCCGCCGGCCAATAGCGTGCGGGCAAATCCGCTTTGGATCGTCATTGCGGCCGAAGCGACGGCCTGCATGGATGAACTGCATAAGCGGTTGATCGTTTGCCCGGGTATTTCAAAAGGTAAGTTCGAACTCAAAATAGCCATACGTGCGATATTGCGTCCGTCTTCGCCAGCCTGATTGGCGCAGCCGACGATCACGTCATCGCATTGGTGGGTCAGCCACGGATGCCGATCGGACATAGCATTGAGCAAATTTCCCATCATGTCGTCGGGACGAACTGAGGATAAATATCCACCTATTTTTCCGATGGGTGTACGAATCGCATCAATAAGTACGGCTTGGGGTGCATTCATAACGATTTGCGGGTATAAATGATTTGGTGTTTTTCGATGGCTGCACGGCAACCGTTGCATTCAGCGCTTACGGACTGTACATCAATCGGCAGCAACTGCACTTCAAAACCCATTTCTTCATAATTGAGTTTAGCTTCCTGAGCCGCACGCGGATCAGCGACATAGCGGCGTTGCCAACCATGACCGATCAGACGGGTTTCATCCGCGTTGATGCACCCGCCGTTGGAACTGATCTGAATGACGGTCAATGGTTTGAAATCAGACATGATTGTTATAGATAAAAGTCTTGGATAGTTCGGGAATAATGGAGACATCAAAATCCGGCATATTCATCTGATGGCCGATATCCTTCGCCAGAGCCAACGCTTTTTGATGGCGTCGCCCGTCGCGCTCCGTGATCAAATAATCCCCAATCAACCGTACATCATCCGCCGCTTCGATGTGTGCCTCCGCCATAGCGAAAACGCCGTGATCTTCTTTGTGGATATGGTCACGTAGCATAACGACAAAGGTATTAGCATCATCTGCAAAAGAACCGGTCGTTTTATTTCTATCAAAATCATCCAACGCACGTTGCATACGTCCGACGAGATCACGTCCGGTGACGTGTTCATCTTCGAGCATTGCGACAGCATCCATGCCAATATGGCGCGCGTTTAGCCATTTGAATAAAATAGCTTCCTCTTTGCCGTGGTGACATTGATCGGCAAACTCGCGTAAAAACGTAATCACTTTGCGACCGATCTCTACATCTACGGTATGGTCCTTAGCGGCTTTATTGGCCATACGTTCTAATGCGTTCAAGACGTATTCGATGATGCGGTGCTCTTCGGTTAAGATGGCAATATTGCGTGCGATCATGCCGTCACCGAAGCTGAACGTTCCCGTGTCTGACTCTGACGAATGTGCGCTAATAATGCACATCCGAGTGCGGCTGTAAATTGCGGCATATCGCCTTCCGGAACATTGACTGTACCGGTAAGCTTTTCGCGGATACTGCTCACCATTTTTTCCCAACGTAAAATGCCACCGATGAGCGTAAATTCACTCTCGGCTTTGATGCGTTTCAAAAGTTGTACGGAACGATCGGTAAGTGAAAGGATGGCGCCGAACATAATGTCTTCCGGAGGAACGCCTTCCGACAAGTGGCTGATCACTTCCGATTCTGCAAAAACGGCACACACACCAGAGATACCAACTTCGGAACGGGATAAATTGAGCAATGATCCGATATCCGTGGTGCTATAGCCCATATAGCGTGCGGTTTTTTCGATGAATGCGCCCGTACCTGCCGCACATTTATCGTTGAGGCGAAAGGTAAGCACTTTGGAGCGATCATCTACGCGACTGGCTTTCATTGTTTGTCCACCGATATCAAGTATGGTGCGCGTTTTCGGATATAAGAATTGCGCGCCGCGTGCAGCGGCCGTAAGGTCAGTAACTTGCATATCCCGCGTATCTACGAGATGACGACCATATCCCGTAGTCATTGTGTAGTGAATATTTTCTCTTAGAATACCGCCATCCCTACAGGCTTGAGTGATGACTTCCTCGGCCACTTCATTGAGCCGGGAGCCTGTTGCCGCCATATATTTACCGCGAATTTTTTTCTCATCATCGAGGATGATAGCTTTGGTGTAGGTAGAGCCTACGTCGAGTCCGAGTGTGCAGTTCATGCGACAGCCTCCTTTTGCGGTTGACGGGCGGCGACGATATGATCCATCGCAAAAAGTGCTGCACCGAGTGCGCCCATGAAGTGGGAATCGGCGCCGACATTGATTTTACGTTGCAGCGAATCTTCAAGCGCCTTGATCATGCCAACATTGCGGGCAACACCGCCGGTAAAAGTGATTTCATCTTCGATACCGACACGACGCAAAAGGCCGATGGATCGCGCCGCGATAGATTGATGTACACCCCAGAGTATATCTTCGACTTTTTTTCCTTTGCCCAACCATGATAAAATTTCCGATTCCGCAAAAACGGTGCACGTCGTTGTGATACGAACGGCCTTCATCGCTTCGAGCGCCGTTTGTCCGAGGTTGTCCAACGGGATGTGCAATGTCATTGCCGCCGCGCCAAGAAAACGTCCTGTGCCGGCGGCACATTTATCATTCATACAAAAATCAATGATCTCACCTTTATCGCTCACGCGAATCGCTTTGCTGTCTTGCCCGCCCATATCAAGCACCGTGCGCGTTTTGGGAAACATGTGCACTGCGCCGCGCCCATGGCAACTGATTTCAGTGATTTGTTTATTGCCGAATGTCACTTTATAACGACCGTATCCGGTACCGATGACGTATTCGATTTCTTCTTCGGAAACCTGAGCGGCTTCGGCCGCTTGTCGAAATGCTTTTTGCGCCGCTAAAGTTACATTGGCGCCGGTATCGATCAGTGCGCGTTGTACAATCTGGCGTTGTTCGTTGATGATCACGGCTTTGGTTTGGGTGGAACCTACATCCACGCCTGCAGAATAAGCCATAAGGATTCTCCTTGGTTATTTTGTCATACCGCGGCCGCCGCTATCTGGCGCCGTGAAATGAGTCCTTCAAAAAAAGCATCTACACGATTTTTCATTTGGGCTTCGGACACGACACGTTTGTCCATCATATCCGATTCTAAAAATAAAGTGGCTACGTCGGAATGAGCCATTAGATGTTTGCGCCCGTCGGCCAATCCGGTGGATACGGTACGGCAGCTTTTGATCGGATGGTACACTACGCCCTCGATCGCATAATCATCAATCATCGAAAGCAGCACCTGATCCTGATGAAACATGCTGTCCATCGCATCGCGTACGCTGAAAAGCACGCCTTCCGCCAAACTATCAATCGGATTTTGCAGATCATATTGGAAGCCGAGATTGGCGCCGCCGGCAGCAAAATACAGATAAGTTGACTGAACAAACGTACCGCCCCAATCAGAAAAGAAATCGTTAAAACGACGGAAAATCGGATAACACGGCACACCGACAAAAGCTAAGCGAAATTTTTCATCCGTTACGGTGCCGATGCCGTTGGCGGTTTTGTATTTCATTTCTTCTTCGAGTTCTTTGAAATACACGCTGCCTTCTTTACTGCCGCGGAAACCGTTAGCTACGCCGAGATAAATCGTTCCGTCGGTGAGTGCGTTGAGCACCGAGGGTTTGGATTTATTGCAATCGAGAATATTTTTCCATGACACCGACATGTCATTGGCATACTGCATCGTTTCGCGCAGCTTATCGATATCAAATTTTTTTCCGGTGATCTGTTCGCATGTCGTGATCAATTCTTTGAGTTGCGCCGCGATATATTTGCGGTCATTTTCAAAGTGGCTGCCTTTAGCGAAAGGGTCTTCGCGACGACCGCGCGTTCCTGGTACATCAATCGTGACGACCGGTATTTTGTACATGCGTTCCCATATTTCAGCCCATTTGATATAGGTATTACAGGCGTTGGTAAGAACGGCTACCGAAGGCTGGGGAATGCGCCCCATCGGGTGCTGACCTTTGCGCAGTTGGACGGTGACATCCGCTTTGACGTAGCCGCAGATATCGGGTGAATAACCGTAATCTTCGGCTTCGGCCAAAAACTCCGGTGCGACGCGGCGAACGGCGGTTTGTAGCGAATTGATTTCCGGAAAAACCACCGGCATATCAAAGGATTTTAAAATTTCATTGAGGCTGCCCATGACAAAAACATAGGCCGAAGGTTTTCCCGTCTCGGCTGCGTGTCCGAGTTCGTCAAACCACTCGCGAAAGAGAGCGGCTCCGCGTTGCGTGCCTCTACCGACTAATGTATCCATAGCCATTCCTTCCGATGGGTTACTGGAAAATAAGATTTTCTACAAAGGTCTCGAGTTGTATGCCGATGTGATCAAACGTCGTTTGATTCTCTTCAAATTCACTGACGAAATACGGTACGCCGGCCTGATCCAGCGCTTTGGTATAAGCCACTTGTTCTTCTAAACCCGGTTCGCACATTTTAGCCGCCGTGATGATGGCCGCTTCCGCGCGGGAGTGGCGAATGCGCTCCAAGAGCATTTCTTCTTTGGGTTTACGAAGATCGTGTTGTACCGGAGAGTAGGATGATCGTTCGATATACGATTCTGCGAGGTTGGCCAAAGGATCGCCAGTCGAGGGGACGTCCTCTAGGATGTAACGAAGTCCGATCAAAAGATCGTCGTCCACGATGTAACAAGACTGACCGATCACCTGAATGAGATCCAGCGGCGGCTGTTCGCAAAATCCGCCTTCAAATACGATGCGCATTTTATCTTTGGGTTGTAAACGGCGTTCGCGAATCTGCGGTAAAACGCGTTGCATTAAGGCGTTGTACGTGTCGCGCGGGAGGCAACCGGCAATCGCGATCAGCGCATACGCATCTTCTGCAGCGATAAGCCATGGCGTTTCGCGTTTGATGTCGTACAGTTCGCGCATCAGACGACGGCTTTCATTGTATACCCCGATCGCATTGGCGATATCTTCATCACGGACTTTATGCCCGACAATAGTTTCGATATCCGTGAGTAAACGATGGTATTCACCGCGCAGATATTCCGCCGAATGGCGTGAATTGGGATTTTGTGGCAGATATAAAATCTGGCAAGGGTATGAAAAATTACGCCCCCATATAGCCGCAAGATTACGTGCGGCATCGCAGATCGGATGCGTTACAAACATGTCCAGCGTGATCTGTTTGGTGAGCGCCAGTTCGAGCGAAGTTTTGATAACGGAGCAAAGGTATGAACCGAAATGCGATTCGGCTTCCATGCCTTCGACTTGCGCACCACAAACTTTAAAAGGCAACATCCCTGCGGCATACGCAAGTTCTTCCGGAAAATATACCTGAAAATGGCCGAGTACTTTTCCGCCGTTCTCCCGCCATGCTTTGACTGTAGGAAATGACGGATCTTCCGCAAGTTCGCGGCAGTTATAAAGTGTTTCTTCGAGCGTTTTTCCTTCAAGGGGGACGTGGATCATAATTTCCTCCGGATTACATGTATTGGCCGCCGTCCACACGCAGCGTTTCGCCTGTGATGTGACGTGCCCATTCGGATGATAAAAAAAGTACGGCGTAGGCGATGTCTTCAGGTTTCCCCGGATGACCTAAGCAAATTTCCTGTACGGATTGTTTGAGTGATTCGGGCGGCATTTTTTCGACCATCGGTGTGCCAATGAGCCCGGGTGCGATGGCGTTGACCGTCACCTGATGCTTCGCCAATTCACGCGCGACACTTTTTGTAAGCGCGATCAGACCGGCTTTACTGGCAGCATAATTAGATTGGCCAAATTTTCCGCGCATGCCGTTGATGGACGTGATATTGATAATGCGTCCCGCGTTTTGATGACGCATCGTAGGGGATATGTGATGAATCAAGTTAAATGCACCTTTGAGGTTGATGCGCATAACGTCATCCCAAGCCGATTCGTTCATTTTCCAGATAACGGCGTCCCGTGTAATACCGGCGTTATTGATCAGAATGTCAATGCGGCTTGCCTCTTTCAAAATCTCTTCGACGCATCGGTCGCTTTCATCAAAACTTCCGACATCGGTTTTTTTCCAAGTGCCATGCGGAGGCTGCATCATATCTATGGCATAAACTTTTGCGCCGGCTTTCTCAAGCTGTTGCGCAATGACCGAGCCGATACCTCCCGCCGCTCCAGTGAGTACGGCGATTTTATTTGATAGATCAATTCCGATCATCGGTTTTGCCATTCCGGTTTTCGTTTTTGCATGAACGCGTTGATTCCCTCATTGGCGTCATGCGTGCCCATCAGTTCCTGCAAATACATCGCTTCCAAAGCATCAATGTGTTTCAAAAATTGTTCGTGATAGATGCGTCGGCTGGCGGCCGTAGCGATACGCAAAGAAGAAGCGCTTTTGGGGATAATGTGCTGGCGAATAAATTCCGACGCGGCCGTATCGGGATCGTCGGAAATATGTTGTACCAATCCGATGCGATAGGCTTCTTCTGCACCGATGCTTCTTCCGGTAAGATTGATATCGTCAGACATCGGTTGACCGATACGCAGCGGCAAAGCCAGTGAAGCGACCGGAGGAAATACGGCTAACTGAATTTCCGGTTGACCGAATTGCGCTTTTTCGTGAGCGAATATCCAATGACAAAACGCAGCTAATTCCATTCCCCCGCCGAGACATTGGCCGCGCACGATCGCGACCGTTGGGCGTGAAAAAGAAATCAAGGTACGGAAAAGTTTATGAAACGAAGCGAGCATCTCCGCGACGCGATCTTTCTGATGTTCCGGCACACTGGCGCCAAACGAAAAATGATCGCCTTCGCCGCGAAATGTGATGGTTTTGATGTGTGGATCGCGGGTTGCTCCCTCGATCGCCGAGGTGATTTCACCCATCATTTCCCCGTCCAAAATGTTTCCGCGCGTATTGCAAAGCGTCAGATGGAGAATACCGTCTGTGATTTGTTCTTTTATTTTATTGGGCATGGATTGTCGTGTGTAAATTAATTTTTGTTTTTGGGATGAATTTTTTCGATCAGTTCGTCGGACCATTTTTCTCCGGCGGCCAAAAGCTGGCGCATTTTGATGAAGTCCACCTCGCGGCTTTCTTTGGTACCTTCGTTGAATGCGCGGAAACCTGCTTTAGCTTCGGTCATCATATTGAGACCCAGCCATGAACGGTTGGTCTCACGGTTTTTATCCCAATGCGACAGTTTGTGTTTACGCAACGACTCAATCGTCTTGCTTACGCAACCCGGGAACATCATGAGCAGTGACGTGATCAGTTGGTCAACTGTCGCATCCAGTTTGGAAAAATCGGTTGCGCAGGATTTCATGATCTCTTTGGCTTTATCTTTTTCCGAACCGATGTGAAATTCACCATGCACGATACGTCCCATGCTGTCGGCGTAACGATCCGTGATCACAAGGGGATTGGGTATAAATTGCCCGTCCTTTTTCAAAACAGGAACGATGTCGGTTAAAATGCCAAGGCGCAAGGCCTTGTGAGCAGACCATAGTTGACACAAGGTTCCGGAGATCATGGCGTTTTCTATGCCGACGAAAAGCGGAAGAAAATCGGTGGAACCGCCGTCCGGTGCGGAGCCGTGTTTGGGACCGGCCTGACCGAATACGGCAAGATCGCTGGCGATGGAAAAATCACAGGCCATGCCGATTTCCTGACCGCCTGCAACTCGCATACCGTTAACACGGCAGATCACCGGTTTATCACAGTGAAGGATGGATGTCACCATGTCATTAAACAAACGCATATATTGTTTGTACTCTTCGGGTTGACCGGAATAATACTCGGCGTATTCTTTGGTATTGCCGCCCGTACAAAATGCGCGATCGCCTTCACCCGTAAATACGGCAGCGATGACATTACGGGAATTGGAAGCTTTGCGAAAGGCTAGGATCACTTCTTTGACCATCGTGGTCGTGTAGGAATTAAGCTGCGACGGATTATTGAGTGTAATCCATGCACTGAAAAGATCCGGCAAAACATGCCCCGAAGGATCTTTGCAAGGTTTCAATTCATATCGGATTTCTTTGAACTCATAATCCGGGACAAGGTCATGATTTTTGAACATGGAATCTCCTGATTAACTAAAGTCGGGTATAAGTATCGGCCGCCTGTCAATCTGACGATGATGTAAGCGATCAAATACAGAATTGATTTCACTCATTGGAAATTTTTGCACGAAGGGTGCGATCTGAATGCGTCCCTCTTTGACCCATTGCAGTACTTCGGGATACAGACCCGGTTCGCAGCCCCAGTTACCGATAGCTTTGGCATCAAACGCCATCAGATTGCTGAGTCGGAGTTGGACCGCATCCAGCGTAAATCCGATTACCCCCATCACGGAGCCGAAGGTGAGTAGTCCGAACGCAAGTTCCTGACCTTTGGCTGTACCTGACGTTTCGTAGATTTTCCATCCGTAGGAGCGGTATTTTTTTTGTTGAATCCACGCCTGAATACTTTTGCGCATTTCTTTAGGTTCGACGGTTTTTGGATTAAATGTCAGTTCCGCGCCGAAATTTTTATAAGTTTCTAATTTTTTGTCGTCCACGTCGATGACGACGACATGCGCACCTATAGATTGGGCGATCTGAATACCAAATCCACCCACGCCGCCCGCACCCACAAAAATAGCCACATCATCTTTGATCAAACCCGTTTGTTTGATGGATTGAAAAGGTGTCGTGATCGCATCTGCGATGGCGCACAATTCACGCAAGGTGACTCCGGATTTCCCAAAGAGTTCATCCGCTCCGCCGACTTCGATCGGACATAAAAATTGCGCCGGTACGACGATGTGTGAAGCAAAACCGCCGTGGATGTGGTTGCCCGGCATTTTTTGATGACGGCAGATGCGTGTTTGACCGGCTTGGCACATTTCGCAAGTTCCGCACGGAAGTACGGCCGGAATAAGAACGAATTTGTTTTTCCATACTGTCGCTGATAAACCGGTATCCACGACCTGCCCGCTGATTTCATGGCCGAGCGTCAAAGGCAAGGGACTGACTGTGCGGACGCCGTCGTAATAAAAGCCCAAGTCCGTATGACATACGCCGCATGCGGCGACCCGAATCAGGGCCTCGTCCGAACCTAAAGAAGGTATGGCCGATGCGACGCGGTTCATCGGTTGCCCCGAAGTCGTCATTTGCCATGCGTCTATTTGTGTTGACATAGTCCAATGCCTCTCGTAAGAGATTTTTCGAACGTTCGTTCGAATACCGGTGTAAAAAAATAAGCCGAATCGGCTGTTCAGAAATGAAAAAGAAAACAGAACAAATGTTAAGATAAACGTAGCGGCTGGAAAGATAGGGGAGGTATGGTTATCTCAAAATGACTGTAGTCAATGGATTGATGTTATGCCATACAGGATGTTGCTATGCATACGGTGACTTTCATGTTTCAAAAAAGCATTCAAATCTCATAAATGTAAATAGATAACAAACCTCAAGTTTTATCTAAAACATGAGTAAGGTCATATTAATGTCGGTTATTTATTTTCGGATTAACAAAAAAAAGAACAGTTTTTTTGAACTGCTCTTTAAAAAAGAAAATGTATTTTAAATTTTTACTTTTGACGGTCGAGTCAAATTAGGATTTTTCGGGTAGAGTACGTAGGGTGTCGGCGATCGTATAACCGATCAAAGCGCCAATCAAAAGATTGACCCACAAGCTGGATTGCAGCGGGCACGCACCGGAAAGACAACCGACGTATTTCCAATAAAAGAATCCCGCGATAATTCCTGCCAACGGCCCGATCCAAAAACGATGTTTTTTTATATATTCCATATTAACGCTCGACCGGCCCGTTCCAACCCATGATGCCATTGTCTAAATTGAAAACCTGAAACCCGCGGCTGGCCATGATTTCGCAAGCGCCGCGTGAACGACTGCCGCTACGGCAATATACGAGGTATGTTTTAGATTTATCCAAAGCATCCACTTTGCCGCTGAAACTTGCATCCATTACGTTGATAAGTTTGGCTTTGGGCAGGTGACCCGAGGCGTATTCGGCATCGGTGCGTACATCCAAGACCACATGATCAGCATTTTTCATTTTTTCACTAAATGCGTCATTACCTAGATTTTGAAACATAGCATTTTTTCCTGATTTAAATTTTTTATATAAAAACCATAAAATGGCGCCAGTAAGTAACCAAAGCATCCACGTCGGCATTTTCTGCTCCTTTATTTTTCTTTGACAACCGGCAAACCGGCTTTTTGCCATGCGGCTATTCCGCCGATCAGGTTATAAATATTACTAAATCCATTTTTGAGCAAAAGGCTGGTAGCGGTACTGGAGCGGTCCCCGCCCTGGCATTGGATAATTAGCGTTTTGTTTTTTGGAAGATCGGCAAGCCGTCGCGACAAATGACCGCCATGGATATGTACGGCTCCTGCGATATGACCGGTCTCGTATTCCGATACGCCACGAACATCAATGACGGCAACATTCGGGTCCGATAATTTCGCAGATAAATCCGTAGCAGAAATTTGCCGGAGACTGTGGAGCGTGCCGCCGCGTTCTTCCCAGAAACGATTTTCGGTGATATAGCCGGTGCAGTGATCAAGGCCAATGCGAATTAATTTATGGTATACATCCTGCGCATCATTTTCCGACACAAGAATCAGAAACGGTTTATCGTAAGACAATATCCATCCGGCCCATGTTGAAAAGGAATTGTTGTTTTGAATGTTGATAGCGCCGGATATATGTTTTTCAGCAAACGCGGTTTTGGGGCGCGTGTCGATCAGAGTTTGACCGTTGCGTATAGCCTGCGTTGCGTCGTCAGTTGTCAGGTGTTTTAACCCGGAGGAAGTGCCTAAAATCGGAGGGCCTTCCTTATTCAGTTTTTTCATCATCGCAAAATAATACGGCGGTTCCGGTTGTCCGCTAAGGAGTTCTTTGACAAATTCATTTTCGTCGGTATAACGCAACGCCCAATTGACCAGTTTTTCGTAACCGACCGTAGTACCCGGAACTGCGCCCAGTGCTTTACCACAGGCCGAACCGGCGCCGTGACCGGGCCACACCTGAACGTGGTCGGGAAGGGATTTGAATTTTTTTAACGAATGAAACATTTGTTGCGCACCGCGTTCCATCGTACCCGTAACACCCGCGGCTTTTTCTAGTAAGTCCGGACGACCGATGTCGCCTACAAAAACAAAATCGCCTGAAAAAAACATAATCGGGTAGTCGCCGGCCGGCACGTCCGTGAGTACGAAGGCGATATGCTCCGGCGTATGTCCCGGCGTATGCATGACTTCAAATTTCAGATTGCCAACTTTAAAAACCGAACCGTCGCGAAGACCAGTATGCGGAAAAGCATATTGCCAATCTGCACCGCCTTCGTCCGACAATAACAGCTCAGCGCCTGTCGCAGCCGCCAATTCGCGCGCGCCGCTCAGAAAGTCAGCATGGATGTGTGTTTCGGTGACGTGCGTGATTGTAAATTTTTCACGCGCAGCAGCTTCCAGATAAACATGGATATCCCGGCGCGGATCAATGACGATCGCTGTTCCCGTTGCCTGACAGCCGATGAGATAACTGGCCTGTGCGAGCCCTTTTTCATAAATATTCTGGAAGTACATGCTTCACTCCAAACCGATTGACTTTTAGTTGGAATATCATTATATAACTACATAGTAGTATAGAGATATTTTAATAGGAAGTCAAGTATTTTGGCATTTTGACTTTATTTTGAGTAACCATTTTACGAAGTTAACCAACCTATGGCAAAAAAATTATTTGATAAAGAAAAAATGAGCGAAGAATCGCTGGCTTTGATAGCCAAGCGTTTCAAAGCGCTATCAGAGCCCATGCGGCTTAAAATCATACAAACGATTTGGCACAGCGAAATGAGCGTTCAAGATATTGTGGCAAAAGTGCAGACCAGCCAAGTCAATGTTTCCAAACATCTCGCCGTTTTGCATGAATGCGGCTTTCTCAAACGCCGGAAAGAAGGATTGTTCACATTTTACAGTGTGGCCGATACGTCCGTATTTACGTTGTGTGACATGATGTGTTCCGTCGTCAAAGACAAACTCAACGATCAAATCAGGAGTTTTTCATAATGATGTATCGCGTCGGTATTATCATTTTCATGCTAGCAACGGCGTGCGGAGCGCAGGATAGTTTTCGTTCTGTCAATTCGGATACGCTCAACCAATTGCTAAAAGACAAACCGGGCGTTTTGCTGGATGTGCGCACAGCCGGTGAATTCTCAGCCGGCCATTTGAAGGAGGCTGTGTTATTGGACTTTATGAAGCCGGAATTTGAATCCGAATTGGAAAAATTGGATAAATCCGCGACGTATTATGTGTATTGCCGGAGCGGAAACCGCAGCGCTAAAGCGGCTTTGCTTATGAATCAAAAAGGATTTCAATCGGTATATAATGTCGCTGACGGAATGATCGGTATTGTGAAAACGATGCCGGATCAGGTTGTTCGTTGAATCCGGGTATAAAAATTTAGACTGCACAGTTCTCAAAAAAGATAGTTTTGATATTTTCTTTCGATTTAATTTTGGCTTCGTGTAACACGTCAGACAAGTCCGTTTTTTATTTTAAACATTATCTCTTAACACGGAGAAGTTTTCTTTGGCCGGATATTCAGGTACGCCTTTAGTAAAAAAAATAGGTATCAAAGAAGGCTATTCAGTTGCCTGGGTTGATGCGCCTGCGACATTGAAGACGTTAATTGAACCGCTTCCGGAAAAAGTTCGCCTGACACGTAAAGTCGTAGCGGACCATGATTGCGTCCATTGGTTTACCAAGTCGGCCGATAGTTTGGAGATTGAACTTCCAAAGCTTAAGAAAAAAATCAAAGATTCGGGGATGATATGGGTTTCTTGGCCTAAAAAATCATCCGGTGTTCGTACCGATATTACGGAGGATATGATTCGTGAATGTGCACGCCGCAACGGATTGGTCGATGTCAAAGTGTGCGCGGTGGACGATGTGTGGTCCGGTCTGAAATTGGTCATTCCGGTGAAAGACAGAACGTCGCTGACGAAAAAAAACAAATCACCTAAATTGTAAACCCATTTTCGGAGAAAGCCATGAAACTTGTATTGCGTATTGTCGCCGGTTTGTTTGGGCTATTTATTTTGGCAATCATTGGCGGATATGTATATCTCAAAACTGCGCTGCCGAATGCGGGTCCCGTGCCGCAGATCACGATCGCATCGTCATCGGAGCAAATTGAACGCGGAAAATATTTAGCCAATCACGTAGCGGTATGTACGGATTGCCATTCGCAACGCGACTATTCATTTTTCGCAGGGCCGCTCAAACCGGAAACATTTGGCGCCGGCGGCGAAGAATTTCCCGAATCTATGGGTTTTCCCGGTACATTATACGCGCACAATATTACGCCGGCCGGTTTAAAAAGTTGGACGGACGGAGAAATCTTTCATGCGCTCACGACAGGTATTCGGAAAAACGGAGAACCGATTTTTCCGCTAATGCCGTGGCATCGTTATGCGACGAGCGATAAAGAAGATATTCTTTCGATCATTGCGTACATCAAAACATTGAAGCCGATCGAAAATCAAGTGCCGGAAACGCGGCTCAACTTCCCTCTCAACCTGATCGTTCGCACCATGCCCAAAGCACCTGCATTCGTGACGCGTCCGGACACGACAGATGAAGTCGCATACGGTAAGTATTTGGCCAATATGGCAGCCTGCGCGGATTGTCATACGATGACCAAAAAAGGTGAACCGTTGCCCGGAATGGATTTCGCGGGCGGATTTCAATTTAAAATGCCGCAAGGAGTTTTGCGTTCTGCCAATATCACGCCCGACGAAAAAACAGGCATAGGTTCATGGACGCGGGAACAATTCATTAATCGTTTTAAAACGTATACTCAGGAATCAGCCCAACGTATTCCGGTACCTGAGCCTTATACGGAAACCCAGTTTCAAACGATCATGCCGTGGATCATGTATGCCGGGATGACGGAAAAAGATTTGGGTGCAATTTATGCATATCTTCGCTCGGTCAAAGCGGTTGATCATCCCGTGAAGAAATTTACGGTGAACTAACGAAGGGGCAATCGTTTCTAAAAATTGATTGATCGCTGAGACGACGAAACAAAAAACCGGAAAAGATTTATTCTTTTCCGGTTTATTTTTTTTATTTGAGATCAGTAAAGTATTAAAACATCGAAACTACCCGCGCACGCGTCGCGCCACTTCTTTTCCAAATTCTTTTGTGCCGTATGTCGTATCTTTGCGAATGTCCGGCGTGACGATTTTTCCTTCTTTGATCACGTTTTTGACGGCCGTTTCCACGCGGCGTGCGGCCTCAAATTCGCCCAGATATTCCAGCATCATCATACCGGCCATGATCACGGCCGTCGGATTGGCGATATTTTTTCCGGCGATGTCCGGAGCGCTACCGTGCACGGCTTCAAAGATGGCGGCGCTTTTTCCGATATTGGCACCGGGGGTCAGGCCCAGTCCGCCCACGAGACCTGCGGCGAGATCGGAGAGAATATCACCGAAAAGGTTAGTCGTCACGAACACATCGAATTGCGTCGGATCCATCACCATTTTCATCGCGCATGCGTCAATAATCACATCATTAAATTCGACATCGGGATATTCTTTGGCGATTTCTTTTCCGATTTCAAGAAATAAACCCGTCGTTGCTTTGAGGATGTTGGCTTTATGAACGAGCGTGACACGTTTGCGTTTGTTTTTTCGTGCGTATTCGAATGCATAACGAATACAACGCTCCGATTCGTGACGGGTAATAATAGCCGTACTTTCTGCGGCAATCACTTTGCCGTCCACCTTGATGGAGTGCTCGACACCGGCGTAGAGACCTTCGGTGTTTTCACGCACCATGAGGATATTGACATTCTGATAGCGGGTTTCAATGCCTTCGAAAGATACTGCCGGGCGAACGTTGGCGTAGAGTTCAAATTCCTGACGCATAGCCACATTGACGCTGCGATAACCGCCGCCGACGGGTGTGGTGAGCGGACCTTTGAAAGCAACGCGATTTTTGCGAATGGAATCCAGCGTTTCAAACGGAATGGGCGAATCAAATTTTTCTACGGCCGCCATGCCGGCAAGGCGCGTATCCCAATTAAATTTAACGCCCGTCGCTTCGACGACTTCAACGGCGGCTTCCATGATCGACGGGCCGATGCCATCGCCCGGAATAAGTGTCACATGATACATTTATAATTCTCCTGATTTATGATAGGTTTTAAGATTGGGGCTGCATGATCGCTTCGGCTTCACGCAGTTGTTCGATGGTGTTAATCCCGGAAATTTCACGAAAATTATCCGTCGGATAAGCGCAGACTTTTTGCCCTGCATCAATAAAAATTTTGATTACATCCGGAAGATAATATTCGTTTTGCGCATTACTATTGGTGATTTTTTTGAGCGCGGCAAAGAGTGCCTGCGACTGGAACATATATATACCGGAGTTGATTTCGTTGATGCGTCGCTCTTCGTCCGATGCATCTTTGTGTTCGACGATTTTACGAACGCGACCATCTTCGTGACGGAGCACACGTCCGTATCCCGTCGGATCGGGCATGGTCGCGGTGAGCACGGAAGCCACCGCACTTTCGGATTGGTGCAATCGGATCAGTTTTCGCATCGTCGCTTCGGTCAAAACAGGGACATCACCGGACAAAACTAAAACATCGCCGTGATCATTTTGCAGTAACGATTCCGTTTGCATCACGGCATGACCCGTACCAAGTTGCGGCTCCTGCACCGCAAATTCGATCTTTTCATCCGCGAGCGCTTCGCGCACCCGTTCTTTTTGATGTCCGATGATGGCGATCACGCGATCGGAGCCCAAGGTACGCGCTAAAGCGATCACATAATGAATCATCGGCCGACCGTGCAAGGGGTGCAACACTTTGGCAAGATCGGATTTCATGCGTGTGCCTTTTCCCGCGGCCATAATAACGGTTGTAAATCGGCTGTTCATAATTCCTTATACGGTAATAATGATATTATCAATCAGTCTTGTTTTACCAAGGTACGCGGCCACGGCGATCAATGTACGACCTTGGATAACCTCACGTTTAGCGAGCGACCCCGCCTCGACCATGGCGATATAATCTTTTCGCACCAGAGGATAACGTGCAAAAATGGATTCCATATGCGTACGGATAACATCCACATTTCTTTCACCGTTACGAATCAAGGATTCGGCTTCGCGTAAGGCTTCATTCAGAGCCAAAGCCTGACGGCGTTCATCGGCGTTGAGGTAAACATTGCGGCTGCTCATCGCAAGGCCGTCTTGTTCACGGCGTATTGGCGCCATGATCAGAGCGACATCCATGTGGAGATCGCGCGTCATTCGCTCAATGATAAAAAATTGTTGTGCGTCTTTCTGACCAAAGACGGCCGTATCGGGTCGTACGATCGAAAAAAGTTTTGCTACGACGGTCGTCACTCCGCGAAAATGAGTAGGGCGAGAAATGCCACACATAACCGTACCCATCGCGCCGACATCCACCATCGTCGTCGCGTCCGCGGAATACATAGCATCGACCGATGGAAAAAATAATACATCCACGCCGGCCGTTTCGGCCATCGCTCGGTCGCGTTCCAGATCGCGCGGGTATTTTTCAAAATCTTCGTTGGGACCAAATTGGGTAGGATTGACAAAAATACTCATGACCACGCGATCGCATTTTCCTTCGGTGCGTGCCAGCGAGACCAAACTTAAATGCCCTTGGTGCAGATAACCCATCGTCGGCACAAAACCGACGCGGTGATTTTCTGATTTTTGTTGAGCTGTCCATGCGCGCATGGCCGACGGTGATGTAATGATCGTCATGAGTTGGAATCGGATTCCGTGATTTCACCGGCAATGGACGTATTAAAATTACTCCGTACACGTCCGACATGACCGTCAAATTGGCCGAGCAAATACATTGCTTTGATAATAGCGGCTTCCGATGTCATATCGCCGCACGAAACGGCGCCGGCCATCAACGCTTCTTTACCGCAATCATAAAGATTGAGATCTATACCGCCGCTGATGCATTGACTTGCGATGGCTACCATTTTACCGGTTTCGGTTGTTTTTTTAATAAAGGGGATGACGGAATTTTCGAGCGTAGGTACGTTACCGGAACCAAAGGCTTCGAGAATAAATACTTTCGCTGATGTTTGAGCCAATCCGTCCAAAAGTGCTGCATTCATACCCGGAAAGAGGCGGATACTGATCACGTCCCGGCCAAAAGCCGTATCAAATCGTAACATACCTGAAGGTGAACGTAAAAGGTTTTCATGAATTTCGATATGAAGGCCTACGTCCGCCAACGTACCAAAGTTCGGAGAAACGAAAGCATCGAATTCATCAATTGAAATTTTTTTAGATCGGTTACCGCGAAAAAGTTTGTAATCAAAAAAAACGCATACTTCGGGGATAGGATAGGTTGCCAATTCAATCGCATTGATCAGATTGTTTTTGGCGTCCGTGCGAATGGCGGATAACGGGCGCTGGGATCCCGTGAGTATCACGGGTTTGGCAAGATTGGACAGCATATAGGACAAAGCGCTGGCCGTATAACTCATGGTATCCGTGCCGTGAATAATGACGAACCCGTCGTACGCGTCCATGTTGTCCCAAATAATGCGACCGAGCGTCACCCAATGTTCCGGTGAAAGATTGGAACTGTCCATGCTAAAGGAGCTGAAAAAATCTACATCAGCGATGTCCCGTACGCCGGGGATATGCCGAAATACTTCATCCGCAAATTGTTCGTGCGGCAACGGAGCGGGATATCCGAATTTCATTCCCATCGTTCCGCCGGTATGTATTAATAATATCTTTTTCATAAAAGCCCGCGAATCTAAGTGAAATCGGAGACTTTGGCAAACGAATTTGAGCATGTGATCCAAAAAAAGCGGTTAGCCCATGCTGCCGGATTTGGCGGAAAAAGGGTATGTAAAAAAATATTAAGTTTTTCCTTGCATTTACTTGCCATTTTGTATAGTATCGCTGCGCTTAAAGAAGAAATTGTTTTTAATACGATTGAGCCATAAAGGAGCGAGTCATGAAACGTTGTGATGTGTGCGGCAAAAGCCCGATGTACGGCAACAATGTGAGCCATGCCAATAACCGTACCAAACGCCGTTGGCTTCCGAATCTTCAGGAAGTACGCGCTAAAATGAATAACGGTGCTGTTAAACGCGTTAAAGTTTGCACCCAATGCATCAAATCAGGAAAAGTAGCTAAAGCAGCGTAATTTTCTCGATTTCGGGTTTATCCCAAAAAATGTAAAAGCGTCGTCCCCATCACGGCGCTTTTTTATTTTTATTGAAAAAAAACGTTTCATCGTTTAGTTTCGTCACGTTCATTATCAAGTTTTCATAGTAACCCTTTCATAAAAATTTACTTCATTGTGCCGTCATACTCGGTTCGGTGTGTCGGTGCGAAAAATCGTCTGTCAGTTACATAAATTATCAATTCAATCGAAGGGAGTGCCTGATGTACCGATGGCTCTTTTTGTTGGTGTGGTGTGCGCCGATGGCGGCTTTCACACAAGCTTTTGTGCCGGTCACCCGTATGCCCCAAACATGGATCAATACGCTATCGCTATCAAGCGGGTTTGAATACAATACGTGGAGCCCCTATAAAGCGGACGAACTTCGTTATACGATTGAAGGCTTTCAAATCGGATACTTGCGCGGCGAGATAGATCATAATGTGCCGATGGTGCCAAATCTGAATTTTTCGTGGGAAACCAATTTTGGCGGAAAAAAACAAAATGAGCTGATGCAGGCTCAGAATAGCACGTCCAAGCTGGAGCAAGGGTATGAGAAATTGCACACGGCATTGGAATTTGGAAAAAAGAAAATCTACAACGATGCCGGCCAAGTTATCAATACAATGGCTAATTGGGAGTTGACCTATACTAAAGAAACATTTTACATAGCTGTCAGCCCCAAGTCGTCGGATTTGAGATATGCGGCGTACTACTCCGATGCTGTTTATAATTTTCCTCAGGGTACGAAGTATTCGATGTTTACCAAATTTCAGGAAATTGGTTTGACGGCGTACACCGGCGGAGAATCGTATTTTATGATGATATTTACCGGTCTATTTGGCGGCGGCTCCGGCAGTGTGCAGAAATTTGGTAAAGACACGGAGACGCGTTTTGGTTTTTATTACGCCACATTTCAAAAGCCGTATATGGTTTCTCAAGTTCTTTCCGGGGGTACGAATAACGGAGAATCGGCGACGGTTTATAATACGCGGTTTAAGTCGTATGGTATTAAAGAAGAAATAAAGTTTGACGGCAAAGGGGGGTATTTTAATTTCACACAAAAATTGGGACTGGTGACAGTCAATCTCCGTAAGGGAACGGAATTGGAAGATTCGGAGAGTCCGTTGTTTTTCCATTATGCGATCGGTTTGGAAGGCGGGCTACGCATACAGATGGATCGTTTTCACCTGTTGTTGGGTGCGTCGGGG
The DNA here is from genome assembly GCA_013360215.1 of bacterium. Taxonomy (NCBI): domain Bacteria; species bacterium. The sequence goes on from JABWCP010000007.1 coordinate 57,036, forward strand.
GAATACGGGTTCATGCTTGGCGGTACGTACAATGAAGAAGAGGAAAATGATACCACCGGAGAAGAGGGCAAAATAAAAACGACAAGTTTTATTAATAACGATCTTCTGATCAAATACCGCGGCGTAATACAATATTATTTCTAAAGGATCCTTTATGATAGTACGCACAGCATATATGTTGATATGGTTTAGCATGATGACGCTAACGGCGTGTGATATAGGTGAGATGTTTTCGGATGAAGGAACGGATGATTTTTTAGAATCGCAGCTTGGCGGCGGTTCCGGCGGAGACGGATCGGCAACATTTTATACGGAGATCAATTATTCCAGCTATATCTATATTTATGTGGACAATAATTATGTTGGTATGTTGACCCAATATTATAATTCAGGAAATTCACCGTCTTGTGGTGCGAATTCCGGTGGCGCAGTGACAATCACCAATGTCAGTTCGGGATCGCACAACTGGTCAGCGTCGGATGGCTCTTACTCTTGGTCAGGAACCTTTTACGTGTCCGATAACACGTGCTCAAAAATTAAGATACAATAAACGTTAACTAAGTATTTTTACGTAATTCTAGTTTGGTGTGATAGTCGTCACACTAAGTATTTTATTAACGCATACCTTGTAATTGGTTACTCGTTATTATCATTCGGTTCATCCATTTGAATTACTAAGGAACTCCTCATGCGTCTTGCGATGAAGACCTCGATTGTTTCAGCACTAATCATGATGTCAATTTTAGCTTTGTCTTGTGCCGATGACCAATCTGTCGATAATAATGTATCGGTAAGTTTTGCGGGTGATATACCGCCGCTATTGACTAAAGGATTAAAAAAATCCGCTTCGCATGTTACAATTGACACAGCCAAAATTCTTATCAAATCTATCAAATTAGGCGGTTCGGGGCCCAGCGATTCGTCTGATTTTAAAACAGGTCCTTATGTTCTTTTTATGACCGAAGGTGCATCGCTTAAAACATTAAGCGCAGCAAATGTGCCGGAAGGCGAATACGATCAGGTTAAATTTGAAATTCACCTGCCTTCACAAAACGAATCTGTTCCGGATCCGGATTTTCGCGACGGTTCGGGAGGAAATGAAAGGTATTCTGCAGTGATTATCGGTCATTATAACGGCATTCGTTTTGTTTTCAAATCAAAAAGCACAGTCAATGTTCAGTCCGATATTTCACCTTCCGTTATCGTTGCCGACAGCGTGGGCACAGCTAATTTGACGTTGGGAGTGAGTACGTCAATTTGGTTTACTGACGGTGAAGTCAATCTTGATCCAACGAATACCAACGCCAGCAATGTGGCAAAGATCGAACAAAGCATCCGTAATTCGTTTTATGGATTTCGAGATAACAATAAGGACGGTGATGCCGATGTACAGATTGAGAGGTAGAATTTGTCTGCTGTATTGCTAACGCGCAGCATTCGTATTATTATGATGCATCGTAAGTAAGTGTGTTGATAGGATCGGGGGTTTACCTGTTTACACGCAGGTGAATGTATTTCACGCTATTAAAAATGAAAAGGAGTTTGTATGAAAGCGTTTCGTTTGTACTTGTTCACCACAGTGTTTGCAGCGTTTGTTGTTTCGTGTGGTGACTCTTCATCGAAATCGTCACAAAAAGAGGGAACGACGTTGAGCATGAAAGCCGACATGAGTATTCCTTTAGCCAAATCGGCCGCCGGTGACACAGTGACATTAGATTCGGCGAAAGTTCTGTTAAAACGTATGAAGTTTGAAAGCACTACGGATGAAGATTCCGCTGATTTTAAAATTGGACCGTTTATCGTGCGTATTGATTTGACGGGTGGTGTAACCAATATTACCACAAGTAAAATCCCTAACGGAACGTACGATAAAATCAAATTCAAAATTCACAAACCCGAAGACGATGAAGACATCGCCGATCCTGATTTTAAGACAGGAACATCGGATGACGAGCGCTTTTCGATTGTGGTTTTTGGTAAATACAACAATGTTCCTTTCGTCTACAAAAGTAAAAAAGACGTAGAACAAAAATTGGACATTAATCCGCCGCTGGTAGTTTCAGACAGTACGACAAATACCAATGCCACGTTACTTGTGACGCCGGCGGTTTGGTTTTTGAAAGACGGTCAATACCTGAATCCGAACGCCGAAAGCGATCGTGATGATATCGATGACAATATCAAAAAGAGCTTTAAAAAAGTGTTTAAAGATAACGATCATGACGGCGATGAACACGATGATGACGATGACCACGATGATCATGATGACGATCACGGCAATGATTAGTAATTGTTGATCGATATTTTTCCAGGTCTAAGCGAGTATTTTAAATAATACTCGCTTTTTTGTTTTATAGCGGGGATTTCAGTAGAAGCGTCGGCGTATGCTTTTATATTTTGAATAAATCCGTCTTTGTAGCTATACTGGCCTTCCAAAAAATAGAGAAACAGGTAATGTCCGCTCCCAAAGATTCGACGCCGCTCATGCGGCAATATTTTGAGATCAAAGCCAAGTATCGCGATACGATTCTTTTGTATCGCATGGGAGACTTTTACGAAACGTTTGACGAAGATGCGCGTACAGTGCATAAAGTTCTCGGTATCACTCTGACCAAACGCTCCAACGGCAAAGCGTCCGAAGTAGCGCTGGCAGGTTTTCCTTATCATGCGCTGGATAGTTATCTGCCTAAATTGATACGTGCAGGATTTCGGGTCGCCGTGTGTGAACAAATGGAAGATCCGAAAGCGGCTAAAGGCATAGTCAAACGTGATGTGACGGAAATCGTCACGCCGGGTACAACGCTTTCCGAAAAAATATTAGACCAAAAGACCAATAATTTTCTCGCTACGGTCGTCACCGAACGTCGCGACGACCAAACAATATTTGGCTTGGCGTTAGCTGACGCTTCGACGGGGGAGTTTTTTGTCGGAGAATTTCGTGAAAAGGAATTTCTGGATCAGCTTAATTTGTTTATTCCGGCAGAAATGGTTGTTCCTTTTTCTCTGTATGAAAACATGCGCATGTTGCTCAACCGCATCAAACATCGTAGTGTTCTCACGCGTCAGGAAGATTGGTTATTTTCTTTTCAATATGCGCACGACGTTTTGATGGCGCATTTTAAGACGCATTCGCTCAAAGGGTTCGGCGTGCAGGATTTTACGGTCGGCCTCTGTGCCGCCGGAGCCGGACTGCATTACCTGCGTGAAACTCAACGTACCGATGTCGGTAATGTTCGTCACATTGGTCGATTGGATGATGCAACCTACATGACCTTGGATGCGGTCACTCTGCGTAATTTGGAAATACTGCAAGCTACTGCAGACGGTTACACGCACGGAGGGCTTTTTTCCGTACTCGATCATACCGAAACGGCCATGGGTGGCCGCATGCTCAAACAATGGGTAGTGCGTCCTCTGAAACATACCGAAAATATTCGGAAAAGATTGGATGCGGTAGAAGAATTGACCGCCGAGCATGGCGCACGGGACAAAGTGCGACAAACGTTGTCGCGCATCATGGACCTCGAAAGAATCATCGCCAAGGTGTGTGCCGGGCGCGTCAATCCGCGCGAAATTCGTGCGTTGTGCGAATCGCTCAAGCAGATTCCCGAATTGATAAATAACCTATCCAATTTTAAATCCGACGCGATACGCGGTGCAGTGCAGGCGATACATGTATTAGACCAACTGACGGATCATATTGATAACGCCTTGGTGAACGAACCCTCGGTACAAATCAAAGACGGACAGGTTATTCGTGAAGGGTACAATGAAGAATTGGACGTGTTGCGTCGAATGGCTTTTGACGGGAAAAGTTATATAGCCGGTATTCAGCAACGCGAACGCGAACGTACAGGGATCGCATCGTTGAAAGTACAATTTAATAATGTCTTCGGTTATTACATAGAAATCACCCACACGCATAAAGACAAAGTGCCGCCGGATTATATCCGTAAGCAAACGATGACGAATGCGGAACGATTTATCACACCGGAGCTGAAAGAATACGAAGAAAAAATTCTTACCGCGGAAGATAAAATAATTCGCATCGAAACGGAATTATTTGATGCAATACGCAAAACCGTGGCGCAAACGGCAGCAGAAATTCAAATCAATGCACAACGGATTGCAGAACTGGATTGTTATGCTTCGCTGGCCGAAGCGGCGGTACAAAATAAATATGTCAAGCCTGTCGTTGACGATAGCGCAGCACTTGTCATCAAAGCGGGACGTCATCCTGTAGTCGAACGTATTCTTCCCCCGGATGCGCCTTTTGTTCCCAACGATCTGCAGATGAATGAAGAAGAGCAAATACATCTGATAACCGGCCCTAACATGGCAGGAAAAAGCTGTTATCTGAGGCAAGTAGGATTGATCGTATTACTGGCGCAGGTTGGAAGTTTTGTGCCGGCACAGTCGGCGGAGATCGGCATTACGGATAAAATCTTTACGCGCGTCGGGGCTTCGGATAATTTACTCGGCGGTGAAAGTACGTTCCTTGTCGAAATGAATGAAACGGCGAATATCCTGAATAATGCCACGTCGCGCAGTCTTATTCTTTTAGATGAAATAGGTCGCGGTACAAGCACTTTTGACGGGTTGTCCATTGCTTGGGCCATTACCGAATATTTGCATCAACACCCGGCCATACGTCCGAAAACCCTGTTTGCAACCCATTATCATGAATTGATAGAACTCGAAGAGCTTCTCCCGCGCGTAAAAAATTACAATATGATGGTAAAAAAATACGATGATAAAATTGTTTTCGTGCGTAAAATCGTCCGCGGCGGAAGTGACCATTCATATGGCATTGAGGTAGCCAAACTCGCGGGGTTGCCGGCATCGGTGATTACCCGTGCACGAGAAGTCATGGGTAATTTGGAATCGCACAACATTTCGGCGCACAAAGATAAATCCGAACTCGCGGGCACATCCGGCGATCAGAGTACGCAGGCTCAATTTACGTTATTTGAAGATGGTATGGGTTTACGTTTAAAAACCGCATTAGAAAATCTGGATGTTAACAGTCTCACGCCGCTGGATGCGCTCAATCATCTGAACAAGCTCAAAGCCATTCTTACTGAACAACCTTAGCCGATCTGACTCAAATCCATCCGATCACGGTACGCCTCCAAAAATTTTTTCCGAACGGTTTTATGGGTAGCGCTACGCAGTTGCGGATCAAGATTTACTATCGTAAAGGCGGCCTCTTTGGCAAGCGCCATCAATTCGCGATCTTCCACAATATTGGCTAAACGCAGTTCCGGCATGCCGGATTGTTTGGTTCCAAAAAATTCACCCGGTCCTCGCAGTCGCAAATCTTCTTCCGCTATTTTAAATCCATCCGTCGTTTCTTCCATGATACGCAGTCGTTGTTCGGTTTCTTCCATCAGGTGATGTTTGCCGACCATCAGTATGCAGTACGATTGATCGGCGCCGCGACCTACACGTCCGCGCAACTGGTGCATTTGGGTAAGCCCAAAGCGTTCGGCATGTTCGATGACCATGATCGTCGCGTTGGGGACGTTGACACCGACTTCGATCACCGTGGTGCTCACGAGTATGTCCATAGCTTTCTTTTTGAAGTCGGCCATGACAGCTTGCTTTTCAGCGCTGCTCATTTTGCCGTGCAGCAATCCCAATTTCAGGTCGGGAAATTCGTCGGTTTGCAAGTGTTCAAAATTTTCGGTGGCCGCCTTCAAATCTAATTTTTCTGATTCTTCGATGAGCGGATAGACAATATAACATTGCCGCCCGTTGCGGATTTCCTGGCGTATGAATTCGTAAATTTTCTTTCGCGCATCTTCGCGACGAATCGCCGTTTTGATGGGTTTACGTCCGGTGGGCAGTTCGCCGATCACGGAAATGTCCAGATCGCCGTACATCGCCATGGCCAAGGTGCGGGGAATCGGTGTGGCCGTCATGACCAGTACATCGGGGATAATGCCTTTATCCAGAGCTTTGGCACGAATTTCTGCTCGTTGCATGACACCGAATCGGTGCTGTTCGTCAATTACGACCAACCCTAATTTGGCAAACTCCACATGTTCCTGAAAAATCGCATGCGTACCGACAACGATATCAACCTGGCGTGTTCGGATGTCTTCGATGATTTTATTGCGCTCTGATTTTTTCTGCCCGCCTTTGATCAGCACCGCCTGGATACCCATACCCCATAGATAATCCTGAATGACATAGTAGTGTTGCTCGGCGAGAATTTCCGTCGGCGCCATAAAAGCGGCCTGGTAACCGCTTTCGACGGCCGATACGATGGCCAATAACGCTACGACGGTCTTACCGCTGCCGACGTCACCTTGGATCAATCGGTGCATCGGTTTGTCGGAGCGCATATCGGCATAAATTTCCTTGAGTACTTTGCGCTGTTCGTCGGTGAGTTTAAATGGTAATTTTTCGGCGAGCATTTTGGCTTTATCACCGGAATTAATAAATGGAATGCCGATTTGTGCATGGATGATCTGGCTTTTGCGGAAAGCCATCATGAGTTGAAGGTAAAATAATTCCTCAAATTTTATACGACGGACAGCGTCGGCAAGATCCTCGTGCGTGGAAGGATAATGAATATGGCGTAATGTTTTATCCAGCGGGGCAAGGGATAAATTATGAAGAAGTGATGCCGGTAACGTGTCTTCGACAAGGGATGCACAGTCCAGTACGGTAAAAATCAATCGCCGAAAACCGCGGCTGTCAAAACCCATACGCTTGAGCGATTCGGATGAAGGGTACTGCGGGATAATCGAGCCCGTATGCATGAAGTTAACATTTTCATCGGCGTCCAGGCGATCAATTTCCGGATGTGCGATTTGTATTTCCCGATTGTAATAATCAATCTTGCCGTACACCGCTAATGTTTCGCCGACTTCAAATGCTTTTTCGAAATACTGTGCTCCACGAAACCATACCAAGCTGATGGAGCCGGTCGGATCACTAAGAATGAGCCTAAAACGCGAACCTTTACCGCGGTGATTGCGAATCAGGGCAAAATTTTCCACTTGTCCGATGATGGTCACTTCCTCGTGAATACGTGCCTGACGTATACTGGTGATTTTGCTGCGGTCCAGATACCTGCGCGGATAATAATGGAGTAAATCCCACACGGTATGTAGGCCGATACCGGACAATGCTTCCGCACGTTTGGGGCCGACGCCTTTAAGAAATTTTATTTCAGTATGGAGATTTACCTGCATGCCTATAACGGTATTACGATCGTATTTTTTCGAGGAAACACATTGCTTACGAGGCCGCTGCTTCGTATTTTAACCCGTAAATTGAAAGAAAATCATGATGATGTCAACCGAAGTCTCCGAAATCAAAAAACAGCACACGGTTTTGATCGTTGACGATGAAGACGAAGTGCGCGATATGTTACGGCGCATATTAAAGTTGTCATCGTACCGGGTGCTCGAAGCACAGAATGCGCAGGAAGCTATGGAAGTAGCTGTCCGTGAAAAACCGGATGTCATCACGATGGATATTATGATGCCCGATAAGGACGGCATCACGCTTTGCGAAGAAATCAAAGCCAATCCGCAAACCAAACATATACCGGTTGTCATGGTGACGGTCGTCGGCCAGCGTCAGCGCGCAATGACTGCAGGCGCCGATTATTTCATGAATAAGTTTTTCACCATTGATGAACTGGTATCGGTGATTGATAAACTTATCGCTGATAAACAAACCGCTTAAAACATGCTACCCCACAATATGAACTTTTGTGTTTTTTCCGATACCGATATAGTTTGATTTTTCCTCTGTCTCTGCCAGTTGCACCACGTCATAACGTTCAATTTTCCTAAATGCCGAATTGTCGTCGGATTTATCGCGTTTGTTCATACTGTACGCACAACGTCCGCGGTCATTGCAACCGAAAACCCGTATTCTTCCTTTTTCTTCAAACCGTTCGCTGACAACCCGTACAGTAGAGAGAAAATCACGATTTCCGATCGTTACATCGCTCAGATGGATATCGCGTTTGCCCATGACGATATACGTGAACTTGAGCGACTGGCGAATATGGCCCGTCATGCCATCCAGTACACGAATAAATTCAGGCCGTTGCCACGGTACATCATGGTGACACCAGTCGGTTTTCTCCGTAAGCGCGGGGCAAGGGTTGCTTGTAAAACAAGGGCTGTATAAAAACCAGCCTTCCTTTAGCATGCGATCACGAAATGTCAGAAGCCGCCGTGATAAATCCATCAGCGCCGGTTCGATCCAAATCACCAAACCATCCTGAGCCAACGCCGCATCAAGCCAAGGAAGAATATGCGATTCGGCATCGGGTTCCAACTCATTGAGGACATTGCCTGCGGTGATTAAATCAAATTTATTTTCGGACGGTACCGCGTGATTAAGATTTAAGATTTGTGTACGAAGCGGATAGGGCAGCGCGAGGGCTTTGTAAAACGCGGATAATGTATCCAGTGACGAAGAAGCGTAATCCGATGCCGTCAGCTCGGCTGTCAGCGTTGTTTCGTTTTTCAGCCAATAGGCCAGTCCCAGTAACATGCTGCCGGTTCCGGATCCTGCATCCAAAACGCGGAGATTTTTTTTCTGATTAAAAAAATCCGACTTTTGGATTTCTGCAAGCGGGATGTGAATCTTAGGAAAATTGATGCTGCCGTAATAAAGCAGATATGCGTCACGAAAAACTTTTTGATCGAGATAGATCCGGCGAATAAATTCGGAACGCTTGTTTTTTTTCTTAAGTCCCTCTGAGATATCCGTGATCGCCTCAGCAAAAGGCTTGAGTGTGCGTGGAATCGGCTCGTCAAGGTGAAGTTGCAAAAAATCACCCAGGCGCTGAATATAATCGTCCGGCAAATAAAGCATTACCCAATTTCCCGTTCGCAAAGAAATCCGAAATAATATAGAACAGTAAAGTTCGGCGATCCCGTTGCGATCATTATGTCGTAGCGCTGATGATATCCATGCCCATATATTTGCGCAAGACCTGCGGCACCATGATCGTGCCTTCATCCGTCTGATAATTTTCCATAATGGCGGCGACGATACGCGGCAAGGCCAAGCCCGATCCGTTGAGCGTATGCACAAACTCCGGTTTTCCCGTTTGGTTGTCTTTGTATCGTATATTCATGCGCCGTGCCTGAAACGATTCAAAATTGGAACAGGAGGAAACTTCCAACCAGCGTTTTTGCCCTGCGGCCCAAACTTCTAAATCGTATTTTTTAGTTTGCGTAAAACCCATATCTCCGCGACACATCAGCAGTGTGCGGTAAGGCAACTGCAATGCTTGCAATAAACGTTCGGCATCCATTCGCAGTGATTCGAGTTCATCGTACGAGGTATCAGGGTGAACGAATTTTACGAGTTCTATTTTGTCAAACTGATGCAAGCGGTTCAGTCCGCGCACATCTTTGCCATACGAACCGGCTTCACGTCGGAAACAAGGGGTATAGGCGGCATATTTGATTGGCAATTGTTCCGCTTTCAGCGTCATTTCGCGATGGATATTGGTAACCGGCACTTCCGCGGTAGGAATCAGAAAAAATTCATCGCGTGTCACGACATACATCTGATCTTCTTTATCGGGTAATTGACCGGTACCGGTTGCCGAATCGGTATTGACGACGATCGGTGGTTGCACTTCGGTATAACCATTATCGGCCGCGGAATCCAGGAAGAAATTAATCAATGCCCGTTGCAGTTTGGCACCGGCGCCGCGGTAAACCGGGAAACCTGCACCGGCTATCTTGACGCCCGTTGCAAAATCAATCAAGTTATGTTTTTCGGCCAATTCCCAATGCGGTTTGAGTTCGAAATCCGCCGTCGGCAGCGTGCCCCAAGTAAAGATTGTTTGATTGTCTTCCGGTGAACTGCCTTGCGGCGCGGAAGGGTGAGGTACATTAGGAATGGTCAGCAATACATCGCGCAGATTTTTTTCGATCACTTTGAGCTGTTCATCCAGAGCTTTGATTTCTTCGCCGACAGATTTGGTTTCGGCGATGACGGCATCGGCATTTTGTCCGGCTTTTTTGAGTTTGGCCACTTCTTCGGAAGCTTTATTGCGTCGGGCTTTCAGATCCTCGACTTTACGAATAACAACTTTGCGTTCGTCATCCCAACGAATGACGGCATCCACGTCGGCTTCAAACTTTTTTTCTTTGGCCGCGGTTTTTACAAGCTCCGTATGGTCACGGATAAATTTCAAGTCTAGCATATTTCCTCAAAACATTTTGCAAGTGTGAACGTACTGTATATTGACTATACGCCAACATATCAAAACTTGCCGTGTAATTCAAATCGAAATTGGGGATCCCAAGGTATGCATAGCGGTTCAGGGTCTGCAGTTTACTCTTGCACAAAGTGTCTTTGACGAATATCTTTTTTCTATAACCATCGAAAAATTCAAAAGAGGTTCGCATGTATAAAACGATGTCCGCGTTGATCGTTATGGGTTTGTTTTGGTCGGCCTGCCGCCCGTCGGCTTTACCCCCGTTGCCCAAAGTATATGATCCGCATTCCAATGCCCGCGCCGACCAGGCGTACGTAACACATATGGCGCTTAACGTACGTGTGGATTTTGATAATAAGCAGATTTCAGGCAAAGCTACCTTTGATGTGGTGGTGTCCGATAAAAACACGTTGATGCTGACCTTAGATACGCGCGGCCTGACGATTGATTCTGTCAAGCTGGATCAGGAATCGTCCATGGCCAATTACGCGTTGGATGCGGATATTCCGAATTCCGATTATGCGAGTGATAGTTCGGCCATACAAATATCGTCGGCGCAAGCCACGATGGGTCAAGCCCTGCGTATATTCGTAGCACCTACAACTAAAGAAGTGCATGTATATTATCGTACGGGTCATGAAGCCGACGCTTTGCAATGGTTGGCACCCGCGCAAACGGAAGGTCAAAAGAAGCCTTTTTTATTTACACAATCGCAACCGAATCTAGCAAGGACGTGGTTTCCCTGTCAAGATAGTCCCGGCATACGCATGACGTACGAAGCGCGCGTACAAGTACCGCCCGGTTTGATGGCCGTGATGAGCGCCGAAGGCGATACCATTTTGCATGCCGACGGTATCTATCAATTTCGAATGGCACACGCCATACCGTCGTATTTGGTGGCGTTGGCGGTCGGTGATTTTGGTTTTCGATCCTTGGGACCTCGTAGCGGCGTGTATGCGGAACACACGATGCTAGCGCGTGCGGCTGCAGAATTTACCGATGTCGAAGCGATGATCGCCGCGGCCGAAAAACTGTATGGGCCTTATCTGTGGGGACGTTACGATCTGATCGTACTTCCGCCGAGTTTCCCGTACGGCGGTATGGAAAATCCGATGATGACTTTTGCTACGCCGACGATCATTGCAGGTGATCGTTCGCTGGTTTCTCTGGTTGCGCACGAATTGGCACACTCATGGTCCGGTAATCTTGTCACCAATGCGACATGGGGTGATATATGGATCAACGAAGGTTTTACTACATATTTTGAGCGACGCATTGACGAAGCCGTATTTGGCCGTTCATTTTCCGAAATGGAAGCGCATCTGGGGCATCAGGATATGCAAGCGGCATTAAAAGAATTGGGTACGGAAAGCCCATTGACCAAACTGCGATTGGATCTGAATGATCTGGATCCGGATGCCGGTCATTCCGGAATTATTTATGATAAAGGGTATCACTTTTTGCGTTTTATGGAGGAGCAGATCGGTCGTGATAGATGGGATGCTTTTCTCAGGAAGTACTTCGCCACATTTGCTTTTCAATCCATGACTTCGGAACGCCTGATGAATTATATGCGCACGGAGCTCATTCGCGGCGATCGTGCGTTGGAAGAAAAACTCCAACTCGATCAGTGGATATTGGGTACAGGTTTGCCGTCGGTTTGCCCGGTGCCGCAATCGGATGCTTTTACTAAAGTCGAAGAAGAAGTAAAAAAATGGAAGTCGGGTGTACCCGCAAAACAACTACTGACTTCATCGTGGCAGACCCAACAGTGGATGCACTTTTTAAGGTTGTTGCCGGAGAATATGAAAACAGCGCAACTCACAAGTTTGGATGAAGCTTTTAACTTTACGCGTTCGGGTAATGCAGAAATACAATTTGAATGGTTCCAACATGTGATAACGCATAAATATACACCCGCTTACGCGCGTCTGGAACACTATCTTACGCATATCGGGCGGCGCAAATTAGTATTTCCATTGTACCGTAAGATGGCATCCGATCCGGAAATGCGCATCATGGCCAAGCGTATTTACGCTGTGGCGCGGCGGGGTTATCACCCGGTGACGTATGGTTCTATTGATGAAATTTTGTTAAAAAAATAGAGAAAAAATTTTCACAAACGCCCGCGGGCTTTGATGTCAAGATAGAGGTTGATCACGGCGGAATGGAAATGATCCGGCATGGCATCAATTACGAGTGCGCCGCGTGAGCGCGCAAAGGCGATGGCTTCATCGCGTTCGCGCAAAAGTTCAGCCGTTACGCCTTTTTCAAAAGCCGAGTCACTTTGCGTTACCGGTCGCTGGAGTACCTCCGTCAGCGCTTTGTCTTTCATCAAAATGAATACGGGCAGATGTTTAGGGTACAGTGTAGCCATACTGCCGAGCAGAATTTGAGACGAATAGCGATCCACGATTTCCGTAAAAACTAAGATTAGAGCGCGGTGTCTTTGGCGTCGCTGCAGCCATTGGAAGGCTGTCGTATAATCCGATTCGGTTCGTTCCAGTTGAGCGGTATATAGACTTTCGGCTATAAGGGCTCGTTGGGATGCGTTTTTTTTAGGTAAAAGAAAAGAATGAACGGCAGAACCGAATAACATCAGTCCGACCGCGTCACCGTGAGCGATACATACTTGGGTCATGCGTGCCGCGGCGTTGACGGCGTGATCGAGTTTACTGAGACCAAACGCCTCGCTGCCCATGAGTCGCCCGGTGTCTATCAAGAGCATGATGTGTTGTGCGCGTTCCATCTGGAATTGATTGGCCATCCATTTCCCGCTGCGCGCGGAGGCCGACCAGTTAATTTTGCGGTACTCATCATCGGGGGTATATTCCCTCAAGCTTTCAAATTCTGTTCCTGCTCCGTAACGCCGGACTGAACGTTGGGAGGTCAAAACGTTTCGTTTGCTTACCGAGAGCAACGCCGGCTGAGTATGCATACGAAAATCGGGGTATACTTGAACAGTCTGCTCCGATGCAAACGCATAACGTTTGCGTACAAGATCGAAAAAGGCACCTTTTACTTCGATCGTAGTAGTATGAAATAAAAAAACACCGCGATGCATCGGATAAACGTCATACGTCAATCGGATAGCTCGTTGTGGTGGCAACGTATCTTGAAAATTTACTTCACGCATTTGCCATATGTCCGGCGGTTCATCGTGTATTCGGATAAACCAAGACCGCGTGGATCGGCTTTGAATTTCCAGTACAACGGTATTTCGAACGCCCACGGCCATTTTTTTCGGATAAGACCTGTGCACAGAAAATGATGATCGTACCGGGAATGAACGCAATTCGATGAGCAATCCGGTAACAAGTAATAGCAGCAGCATCCATCCGGCGAATATTAATGCCGGCATATAGGTGCCCAGGATAAAAGCCAAAGCCGCACCTACTAAAATGATGGAAGTTCTTTCCGTAAAAATCATAGCCTAAGTTCCACGAGATAAAGGCGAAAATCAAATAAAAAATCATTGCTCCGACAAAGACATGCCATTAGATTGCGTAACCGTCTTATCATTGTAGAAAGGAAAATCGTATGACACGTAAGTTATCCCGTGCACAGTTTCTTAAACTTTTCTCCGGTGTTTTTTTGTTTTTTGGTATGAGCCAATGGATGTTGTCCTGCGCGTCTGAAAAAAATTCTGATGATGACGATGGCGACAATGGTGGCGGGGGTACGGATCCGAAGCCGGATTGTATCAATGCAGGCACAAATATTTCGATAAGCGGAAATCACGGGCATACGTTATCCGTATCTAAAGCGGATGTGGCAGCCGGCACGGAGAAAACATACAACATCACAGGTTCATCGGCACATAGCCATTCCGTGACGATAACGGCAGAACATTTTGCGCAGCTTGCAGCGAATACTTCGATTGTTATTACCAGTACGCCGAGCGGCCATAGCCATCAGGTAACGGTAAGTTGTGCTTTGACTTGAGAAAACAAATTAGATATAAAAGATAAAACCCGGTTTTTTAGCCGGGTTTTTTTGTGGGCGGAGAGGGTGAGATTCGAACTCACGAAACCCTTGCGGGTTTACCGGTTTTCGAGACCGGCTCCTTCAACCACTCGGACACCTCTCCAAAGAAAAACTTCATTTTTTAAAAGCGGGTAACGATACAGAATCATGTTCTGAAAATCAAATATTTTTTAGATAAATTTGAATTTCCGAGATGCAAAATAGAGTGTTTATTACTAAGGTATCGATGTATTTACTTTCATAATGAGCAAAGTATGTATGACGAAATTTCCGTCAAAACTTGCATACGTAAATAAATGTTTTTACTTTGTTTTAAATCAAAATTAGTGATTCCATGAAAAAGACGACGATAGCGATAGTCAAAAAATTTCGCCGCTTTATTGTTTGGTGGATCGAATTTTTGGGTTGGTTATACAAAACGCCCGTGATGTATTATTTACAGCAACTGCAGCAACGTATTTTTGATCGCCATAAACTTACAACCAATGCAGCGGCCATTTCTTTTTTCTTTTTATTATCCATTATCCCTTTGCTTTTTATTGTGCTTTCGATTATCGCGTCGTTTGTGCAATCGCCCGAAGAAGCGCAAGCCTATATTTCGGAAACCTTGACGAACCGGGTTCCCGACACGGCGCGTGATTTTGTGTTACAATTGATTCAGAAAAGCAATCTTACCGAATCCGTCACATCGATACTTGAGAATAAAGGCTGGATCAGCCTTGTCAGTATTGGTTCGCTACTTTGGACAAGCAGTGGTGCGTTTGCCGCGATCGAAGATGCAATGTCTACGATATTCGGTGTACGGGGCCGAAACTACTTTGTCAGTCGTTTAGTCGAAATGGGTATGGTCGTTCTCATCGGCTGCCTCTTTCTGCTTTCGAGCCTGATCAGCGGGATTATTCACTGGCTACAGGAAAATCATATCACTTTTTTTCAAATTGATTTTTCAAACCTACCGTACGTTTGGGATATTATTACAAACGCTTTGCCGTATGTGCTCATCGTGCTGACGTTTTATGTCACGTATAAAATTTTACCCAAAACAGAAATCTATGATCGTGCGGCGATGCTCGGTGCGCTGGTAGCGAGCGTGCTGCTGGAATTGACGCTTTATGGTTTTAGTTATTATGTGCAGAATTTTGCAAAATATAATGTGTTTTACGGATCCGTTGCCGGTGTGGTGATTTCTGTTTTTACGATTTATTTGGCTTCCATTATTTTACTTGTCGGTGCGGAAATAACCGAAATTGCCAATACGCGTTTGGAGAACGAGCGCGAATTGGCGCAGACCATAAGAGAGTTTGAGTCATGACTTCATCCTCCCTACCCGTACTTCATCCGCGTTACGATCTGACCGAAAAAATCGGTGAAGGCGGGATGGGTGTCGTCTATAGGGCGTGGGATAAAATCGATCGCTCGACATTGGTTATCAAACACGCGCCGGCGGCAACGATTAATGATACCTTGCATAATGCCTATCTGCGTGAATTTGAATGGATGTTTCGTGCACATCATCCCGGCATGATGAAGGCGTTGGCGTGGGAGAAATCCGAAGACGGAGGTTTCTTCTTTACGATGCAGCAGGCGGCCGGGACCGATCTATATCAAAAATTAAAAGATCGCAGATTTTGGACCCAAAAAAGATTCGATAGTTTTATCAGGCAAATCGTTTCCGTTTTGTCCTATGTGCATGCGCACGGCATGGTGCACGGTGACATCAAGCCAGAGAACATCCTGATCGAATCGGCCGGCGACGATTGCAAGGTTACATTGATAGACTTTGGATTCATTCACCCCTGGTCCAATCCTCCCGTTTCACGTGATCATCAAGGTACGTTGGCTTATACGGCGCCGGAGATTCTCAAAAAGGAATCGTACGATCAACGCAGCGATGCGTATGCTCTGGGCGTGGTGTTGTATGAATTGGCCACAGGCATCAACCCATTTGCGGATGAAAACGTTGTTAATATCGTCGTGCATCATCTGCAAAAAAACATTACGCGCGTTGATTCGGATTTTGAATGGTGGTCGCAAGATTACGAAAAAATCATCGTTTCTCTCTTGGCTAAAGACCCGCGCCAACGGTATCCTCGTTTGGAAGATGCATTTAAGAAATTGATGGATCAAAATGTAGTATTGCCTCCGTTGTTGTGCCACCGTTTTGCCGAACCGCGGTCGGTATGGCCGGATCTTTCAGCGCAGCTTCAAACGGATCATCGTGCGCCCGTTGTTCTTCGTGCCGGTGAGGGGATGGGCGCGACCACCATGCTGCGCGAACTCTATGTACGAGCGATACTTTCAGGATCTTCTGCACAGTATATACGCCTGGATCAAGCAGCCTCACTGTGGGAGGTACTTTCCGGTTTTGTTCCTCCATCGGTTTTGGAAATCCTGAGCGACACGGATCGTGCAATCGAAGAAATTTTGAAAACGATAGCGCCTAATGAAATTTATATTTTGGATCAAGTGCGTTTGGATGTACCCGGTGTGATGGATTTTCTATCGCGATTCACGTACACACTTTCCATGAAGTCGGGTTCTGTGATTCTATCAACGACCGAACTTCAAACTGAAATTTCTTTTCCTGCAAAAACATTCGTATTGAAAAACTTAGAATCCCAAGATGTAAAACATTTCTTGAGCACGTGGCTTTTTGACGAAGACGTTGATGAAAAGACTGTTTCGCGCATGACGACGTGGACAAACGGACATCCCGGCTTGTTATACGAAGCTACACGCGATCAGGTGGAAAAAAGACAACTGGTTTTTGAAGAACGTAGCTGGCGGTTGACGCCCACAGCTGAATGGAAACCATCTTCCGATTGGTCGGAAAAATGGGAAGCCAAAATCAAAATGTTAACCGACGACGAAATTCGTCTTATCCGATGGATGGCTGTCGCAGACAATGAAATTCCGGTTTTAGCTTTGACCGCACTTATGGAAAGCATAGATGCCGACCAAAATATACCGCGATTGGAATTATTAGGTTGGATTCGTCGTAAAGAGAATTCTGTTAAAATTGCTGCTCCGGGCCTTCGTACTTTTCTGATTCAAAAAGAGACCGAAGCGGAGCGCCGCGCTATGCATGATAAGCTTTTGTCATGGTACGAAAAAAATGCGGCGGATGCAGTACCGCAGTTGGCCTACCACGCATTTGAAGGGAATAATCCGGAGAAGTCGGTTTCTTATAAACTGCAATGGGCCGAACGTGAGGCGTCGCGTTGGAATTATGCGGAAGCTTTGCGTCAATACGAAAATATTTTGCCATTGATCGCCGATGTGGAAAAACAAACTGAAATACTGTTTGCGATGGAGTTACTGGCGGATCAGTTGTCTGATCGTAAATTGCAAAACACGTTATTGTTACAAATAGAAAAGCAAACCCACTCAGCTCATCCGCGTTTTGTGTCGTTTATCATACGTCGCGCATTGTATTTGGAGCGAATAGGTCAACCGGACGAAGGCGTGTTGTTTTGTCAAAAACATTTGGAATCTGACGTCATACAGACCAAAAAAGACAGAGCAAGAATCCGCCGGCAAATCGGAAAATATAAATATCAGAAAACATTATTTACAGAGGCGCGTTCGGATTTTGAAGAAGCGGCACACATGGCCGGTGAAACGGATGATATAACACTGCAGATGGAATGTCAGAATAGCCTTGGTACGGTATATGGTTCGCTCGGCGAATATGCACTTGCAGAGAAAGCGTTTCGTGAAGTATTGCGTCTGGCGCGTAAAACGGAAGCGATGGCTTCGGAAGTATCGGCTTTATTTAATCTGGGTCAAATAGCGTTTCGGTGCGGTGCGTTGCTGCAAGCTTTGACATGGTACGATGAAGCGGCTAACCTTTTATCACTCCATCCGAATAACAGTCAGCTGCTCCGTCTATATCTTTATCGTGCCTCTGCCCGAATACGTTTGCGGCAATTTGAAATGGCTTTTGAAGAATTACAAAGCGCTACGGCAAAAGCGATGACTTTAAATGATCGCATCGCTTTGCAACGTATCCTGCAGTCTAAAGGTGTTATTTATCGGAATGTAGGTTTGTACGAAATCGCTCAAAGCGAATTACTTCAGGCGATTGAGGTAGGCCAAAACACGAACCCGCTTAACACGCATATTGTCAAACTTGAATACAGTCATGTACTATTTGAGCTTGGAAATCGTGCGGAAGCACATCGTTATTGCAAAGAGGCGATTTTGTTTTTTGAGGAAAAGAAGGAAGATGTGTGGTTATGTTATGCGCAAAGTGTAAACCTGATTCTCCATGAATACGATTATTCCGGCGACGAAACATGGTTGCAACTGGATGCATTATCTTCCAAAATTCAGGATCATTCCGTCCGATTATTTGCCCAGCATGTTATTGCACAAAGCTTGGTTAAGAAAGGCAATTACGACGAAGCGCTCATTCGCCTTCAAAAAATCGTTGCAGAGATCGAGGGTCAGCATCAATACGACTATTCCGAATCGCCAATTCATTGGCTGCATTATCGAATTCTCAGAGCGTTGCACAAACCCCGGTATGAATTGGCTAAGGCTATGGACAACGCGTATCGGACGATGCAGGCAGACTTGGACAGGCTGCATAATCCCGCATGGCGCACGGCATATGAGAATATATCGCTGCATTCGACCATCCGAGCCGCGTACGAAGATTTCTTCAAAGAAGAACGGGAAACGGATATTCGGTCATTTCAGCAGCTGTACGAAATCACGCGCGATATCAACAGTATCCTGGATCCGGAGAAACTCTTTGAAAAAATCATGGACGGCGCATTGCTCAACGCCCGTGCGGATCGCGGATTGATTTTATTGCGTAACGAAGAAACCGGCGGGTTTGACGTACGTGTCGCCCGCAATGTGGATTCGGATTCGATGGCCGATCTGACGACGATCAGTCAAAGTATCGTGGACGAAGTATATGCCTCCGGCGCATCCATGGTCACGTCGGATGCGAATTCCGATATGCGGTTCAAAGAACGAAAAAGTATTGTAGCTTATCAGATTCGCTCCATTTTATGCGTACCGCTCAAGTTGCGCGACCATATTATCGGTGCGGTGTATGTGGATAAACGTTTTGACACGCATTACTTCAATTCCGCCGACCTTAAGTTTATGGAGGCGTTTGCTCATTTAGCGGCGATCGCGATCGCCAACGCGCAGGATTATGAAAAGGTGCAGTCCGAAAACGATTCGCTGGTACACGAAAACCTGGATTTGCGCAAAGCGGTCGAAGAACGATTTACGCGATTTAATATTATCGGAAAAAGTAAAGCGGTGGATCAGATATACCGCATGATCGAGCATGCAGCTAAAACGGATGCACCGGTACTGATCACGGGCGAAAGCGGTACGGGCAAAGAATTGGTTGCCCGGGCCGTTCATCATCAAAGTCTGCGTCGTCGTAATAAGTTTGTGGCCGTAGATTGCGGTGCTGTGACGGAATCGCTTTTGGAGAGCGAGCTTTTTGGTTATAAAAAAGGCGCGTTTACCGGCGCGTTTACCGACAAAAAAGGATTGTTTGAAGAAGCCGACGGCGGGACTATTTTTCTTGATGAAATTACTAATACAACCTTGTCGTTTCAAAGCCGGTTACTGCGCGTTTTACAGGAGCAGGAAATTCGCCGCGTGGGTGATACGATCCCTCGTAAAATAGACGTACGCGTCGTTGCTGCCACAAACAAAGATGTACGTCAACTGATCACGGACGGTCAATTTCGGGAGGATTTGTTTTTCCGAATTTCTGTCATTCCGGTATTTTTGGCACCCCTGCGTGAGCGTCGCGAAGACATTCCGCTTCTGATTAAGTATTTTGTCGAGAAATACACGCAGCCGGGGCGTATGATGGAAGGTCTTTTCGGTGATGCACTACAGATTTTGACGGATCATGATTGGCCGGGCAATATTCGCGAATTGGAAAATACCGTACAGCGGTTGATGATTTTTTCGGGTAAATCTAAACTTGGTCCATCGGATGTTCGAAAAGCAATGCAACCCTCAGCCGCGCCGTTGAAGTCATTGGAAGATTTTGAAAAAAATTTATTCGAATCCGAACGAAAATATTTCGAACGGGTTTTGGAACACGTCGGCGGCAACAAATCCAAAGCCGCCGAATGGCTTGGTATCAAACGAACGACACTCAATGATCGGTTGAAAAAATTAGGCATTTCATAAAACAAGAGGATACATGAATTCAACCAGCTGGCCGGTATGGGCGCAAGATATGGCCCGAAAAATCCAATCGAAAACGACATCGCAATTTATTTTGTACAATAATGTGCGGGATCTGATGGCTTTAGAAAATCCAAAATTTCCGGGTCAAATGGATTACGTCGCTGTCGGTGATTTTTTAGCCGGGTCGGTGTTTAAAGAACGCAACACGGTTTTGTTTTACGATATTTCAAAAGGCGTGTACTTTCTTGACAGTTCGATGCAGGCCGAATTTTTTAAAACCATGCAGATCACGCAGCAGGATCTGATGAAACTGCCGAGTTACGCGCTCAAGGCCATTGAAATATATATCCGCCTCAGTGTGGAAAAAAAACGTTCGGTAGCCGTGATCATTGATCACGCGGAAACGGTGATCCCTGCGACACTGACATCGGCCATGTCACTCGAAGATCGAAAATGTTTAGTGATGTTACGCAAATGGGCTAACGATCCCAGTTACATCAAAAATAATATTTCGATCGTATTGATTACCGATACGCTCAACGATCTCAATAATCGCCTTGTACGCAATACGTCCACGGATAAAGTAGAAGTGGCATACCCCGACGAATCCGAGCGTATTCATTATATCCGTTATTTTATTGATGAAGAGATACGCGAGAAAGCGCCGAGGCTTTTTGCCGACTATGCGTCCGTTACACCGGAGCAAATCGCGCATACGATGGCCGGTCTTAACCGTCGGCAACTCAAAATTTTATTGGCTTACGCACGGGAAAATAACAAACGTATTGATTTTGCCTATCTCGTGGCGATGAAAAAGGAAATCATCGAAGAAGAATGTTTCGGCATGCTCGAGATCATCGAGCCGCGCCATGATCTGAACGCGGTCGTAGGTTATGACGCGATCAAAAGCAAACTTCGCAACCTGGCTGCCGCCATCAAAATGGGTAAATTTGATGCCGTACCGATGGGTTATCTGGTAAGTGGTCCGGTGGGCACGGGAAAAACATTTATCGTGTTATCCTTTGTCGGTGAGATCGGCATTCCATGTGTCAAATTTCTCAATTTTCGAGAGCAGTGGCAGGGGGTGACGGAAGCGAATCTGGAAAAAATACTCAATCTGCTTCGGGCTATGTGGCCGATCGGTGTGATCATTGATGAAGCGGATGCGTTTCTCGGAGACCGGGATCAGCAGGGCGACAGCGGTACGAGCAATCGGATTTTTGCGCAACTAGCCAGCTTTATGGGGGATACGTCATACCGCGGCAAAGTCATTTGGTTTTTGATCACATGTCGCCCGGATCTATTACCGATTGACATGAAGCGGCAAGGTCGTGCGGAAGAACATATCAGCGTGTTTTATCCGGAAACATCAGAGGAAAAAGAATTATTGTTCCGTTCGATGACCCGGCGGCTGAATGCAAAAATCGATGAAAGCATACATTTGAAAGATGTGTTTGATATCCATCAGACGGTATCCGGTGCCGATATGGAGGCACTGGTGACACGTGCCAAACTTCAGCAAGCCATAGTCGGTGCCGATACGGTTACGGTAGAAATGCTGCGTTCGATTTTTCAGGATTTTATTCCCACGAACGATCCGGAAAGTGTTGAATTGCAAAACCTGGCCGCCGTGATTGAGTGCACCAGCAAAAGCTTGCTGCCGCAGAAATATGCAACCATGGATCGCAGCGAAATCCGCAGAAAATTTGACGAACTGCTCAAACGGTACAATCAATAAATTTTCATTTTCCGATCTTATGTAAAAAACATTACGGCTGCGTTCCAAAGGGATCGCTCCAACGGGCATCGGTATATACCTGTGTGCCGGATAATGTTTTCAGAAAAGCGATGACGGCGTTGACTTCAGCGGAGGTCAGGTTGAGTTTCTGGCCAAATCCGTTGGGTTTTAATCGAGGATCAAGGAGTGTATTATTGGCGCCAACTGTGATCGTTCCATAATGCCCGATAGCCGCTTGCAGCGTCGTGATCACACCGGTGTGCATCATCGGTGTATGGGGTTCGCCGTCCGGCCCGGTCAGATCACGCAGTGAGGGTGCACGGGTATTGGTCACATCAAACCCGTCGGCATTGAGCTTCCCGATAATGGCGTTGTTTCCACTGTTGGGATCAATGTCAAATTCCGGTGCTCTATGACACCCCGCACAACCGAGCCCGCCGCTCGTGCGCTCTCCGGAGGCATTAAAAACAGGCGGTGTGATAAAAAGTGTTTTGCCCTGATTTTCCTGCGTTGTAAAATTGGGAAAATTATCCAGATCGGAAGCCACCTGCGCGCGTCCTGCATCGTAACGCGTATCAAAAGATTGGATGCTGCGAATAAATTGCCCCATACATTCCTGCAAACATGCTTCCGTTATAGTTTCGTCGCCATAGGCCATATCAAACAATTCACGATAATAATCTATCGCCGATAATTTAATTAATAATGAATCAAAGCCTGGTCGATCGCTTTCACCGCTGAAACCCATTTCTGCATGATCTTTGATCGGCCGTGTTGTTTGATCCTCAAGGCTGACCGCTCGTTCATCCCAAAAAAAACGGGTTTCGGATGCGAAACGTGAATTGACCAAACGCATGGAATGCCGGCCTGTCAGTCCGCCCTGAACACCGCGACTGGCGAGTGCCGTATCACCGAAAGCGAGCGACTGATGATGGCAGCCGGCGCAGGAAATCGAATTATCAAAACTGAGATTTTTATCGTAAAAAAGCACCCTGCCCACGGTTGCCTTTTCATTGGTAATTGTGTTGAGGCCGGTGTTGTCTTTGGTAATATAGGTAGGAATCGCTTGGTCTTCATAATTGGCCAGATTCTTTACATCAATTTGCTGACCGAATTTCGCCGCAATGGCCGGGTAAGATTTGGATAATGTCGTTTCATCAGAATTACCGCATTGGCAAAAACTAAATGACAAAAGTCCCCAGCTGATCCATTGTATTCCGCGAGCGATTTGTTTTTTCATATTAATCTTTTTTATCATGGCATGGCCTTCAAACAAGCGATGCGCATAATTTTTTTTATATGGTTTTATTCTTCGACGAAGTATGGAATTAAGATCATAAACGAATCGTAAGGTTTATTGATGTTAATACTGAGCGAAGACGGTGTCATAAAGTCAATTACAAGCTGGTTAAAACCGACTTTATGTGTTGGTTTTAGAGTTATAGTTCGTTCGTAACGACCGCCTAAGAACGCATTCATATTAAAACGCGCACGTTCACGTGTTTTATTTTGACCGTTAAGCACCGAACCCATCGGACGATCCAGTAAATTGGATTTATTGAATGCGCGCACGGTAACGCTGATCGAGTCGCCGCGTTTGACGCTAAACGGGCGACGTGTGTAGAATATAAAATCAGTGGCATTGCCGATCACGATGGTGTCATTGGCCGTTCTAATAATAAGCGAATCCATTTCTAATTTTGAGTTCTCTGAATAACCGAAGGCGCCGGAAATGCTGGTGTGAACCCATTTGTTATCGCGTTTGGCAAAAGTAATAACACGGTTCAGAGAATGTTCGAGGGGTTTACTGACCTGCACCTCATTGGAATCCCGGATATTCAGATAACCTTTCAACGTATGGGTAACCGCTACAGCGACGGTGGTGTCAAAATCTTCAGGGAAAAATTGGAATGTACGTTCGATACTTTCGATCTTACGCCCGAAACGCGGAAGCAAAGCAGCCAAAATACTTTCCGAAGCAGCATTCTTTTGTGGTGCTGATATTTCCGATGAATCGTTGACTACATCTACACCGTAGGCCAATTGTTCGTCCTCTTTGATGATTTGTTTGATTTCATCCTGGACGGTATCTGTAAAATCGTCTCCACTAATGCTGCATCCGCCTAAAAACAACAGCAAAAGCAGTATCAGTACGGATAATCCAGAGATTTGCAGAATCTCACTGCGTAAATTTAAATTGGTAGTAGAATAATCTTCTTGTTTCATAAGAACACCTCCGGCCTGAATATATATCAAAATGCATGCCGTATTTAATTATATGTTTTACATTGTTTTAATTATCGAATCGCTGAGTTTTTGACGGAAAAACCGTCTATTGAGTTTAACTTAAAACGCAAGCATATGCAATTGCTACGTGATAAAGCAGATTGTTTATGTGTTTTTCCAAATTTTTCATGAAAAGCATGTCTTTGAAAGTATTTACAATATCAATTGACAGTAGCCTTGAAAATGATATATTTACACGCTGTAATGGGTATAGTTCGGTTAAGTAACATTGAATTAAAAAAAAATAAGTTTATAAAATTAAGTTTACAAAAATAGAAGTATGAAAAATCGTTCGACATGGATTTTGCTTTTGGGTTTTTTGTCGTGTTTTGTCGGGCTGATCATTTACGTCGTATATCGTGTAGCGGAGCCGGATGTAAATTTCGGTCGGCGCGTCGCATTGATCGAACTCGAAGGTACGATCGTTGATTCGCGTGATATAGTGCGCCAGTTCAAAAAATACCGTGATGATAGCTCCGTCGAAGCGATTGTATTTCGCATCGAGAGCCCCGGCGGCGGTATCACGCCTTCACAGGAAATTTTTGACATCGTCAAAAAAACAAAAGCGGCCGGAAAAAAAATCATCGTTTCGATGGGTAGCGTAGCGGCGTCCGGCGGATATTATGTCGCATGCCCTGCGGATACGATTGTCGCCAATCCCGGCACGATCACGGGAAGTATCGGCGTGATCATTCAGTTTCCCAATGTGGATAAACTTTTGGATAAAATCGGTGTGGATTTTACGACGATCAAAAGCGGTACGTTCAAAGATATTTTGAGTCCGTATCGCCCTATGAATCCGTCGGAATCCGAGTGGATGCAATCGTTTGTGATGAATGCGTACGGACAATTTGTACGTGCGGTCGCGGATGAACGCGGCTTAGATACGGCGTATGTACAACAATATGCGGACGGACGTGTGTATACGGGTGAGCAGGCGTTGCAAATCAAGCTGATTGATGTGATCGGTTCGTACGACGATGCGATCCGTCTGGCGGCGGACATGGCAGGCATCGAAGGTACACCGAACCTCGTCAAAGAGAAAAAACACAAGCCTTCGTTTTTTGATCTGTTGTTTGAAGAAGATGCAGAGAGTAAAATCGAATCGGCGCTGAGTATTCCGGGTTTCAAAAGTTACCCGGTGGTGAGTTATAAATACGGCATCTGAGTATATGGCAACCAATACGACAAAAGCGGATATCATCCATCGCATCGCGGAGGCCACGGGCATTACGCGATTTGATACCGATGCGGTTATCAATGCGTTTATCGCCGTGATCCATGAAGAACTACAGCAAGGCCGTGAAATCGAAATCCGCGGGTTTGGTAGCTTTCGTATTGCACGACGCCCGGCGCGTACAGCACGCAACCCTAAAACCGGTGCGGCGGTAGATTTACCGGAGCGCCGTGTACCGCAATTTAGGCCATCGAAAGAATTGAAAAAATCGGTCAACGAAATCCGATCATAACATATAACACACAAAAAAAGAAAGGAACTAACCATGCCCTGCGGAAAAAAACGCAAAAGAAGAAAAATGGCTACCCACAAACGTAAAAAACGTCTTCGTCGCGACCGCCATAAGAAAAAAGGCCGCTAGTTTTTTGATTTTTTAGCTGATCGTTTGTACTATAAGTCCCGTTGCACTAACGGGACTTTTTTTGTTACTACGATGAACAATTTTTTTATATCTCGACAAAAACAAGTGCACCGGATCATAAAGGAAATCACGGCACTTTATTTGGTTGTCTTTTTTTTAGCCGTGAGCGGTCGCCCTTGTTCGGAAGGAGTCGGCAATACCGATAACCGCATGACGATCCGGGTGCAGGATGAAAACCACGAAGAATCCTGCACCGATAGGTGTTCGCCGATGGACGGTTGTGCGTGCTGTTCGCATTATTGTATTTGTTTTTATATCAAAAAAATGCCGCTTCATTTTTATTTTACGACATACCGGCCGGCTTCTACGGACGTACCCATTTCCCTATATAACAGCAGAATTTTTCAACCGCCGCGTGGATAACGTTTTTAACGTTTATTTACACCAACGGAGATGATATGAAAAAATGGATTTTATTATGTATGACAGGGATCGGTCTGTCCGTACCGCAACTGTTAAATGCACAACATGCGCTCACAGTAAAAGTAACCGATTCCGAATCGGGCGAAGCGGTACCCGGTGCACAAGTGCATATTATGGGTACAACCCAAGGCGGCGTTTCGAATGCGGAAGGCATTGTACGACTTGAAAATATCGCCGAAGGCATTTACCGGCTGCGCATCACTTCCGCAGGTTATGAGGACGTGATTATGGAGATTCAGTTACCGCGCACGGACGCGAACCCGATCCCCATTGTACTGGAACATGCCTCGCATGAAGGCGAAGAAATCACTGTTACGTCCACGCGTTCCAGTCGAACGATCGAAAATACACCGACGCGCGTCGAAGCCATCGCTGCGGAGGAATTGGACGAAAAGGCCAATATGCGCGTGAGTGATATTCGCATGCAACTCAATGAGAGTACAGGCATTCAGGTTCAGCAAACGTCAGTTACCTCCGGTAATGCGGTATTTCGTATCCAGGGTCTTGATGGCCGTTACACACAATTGCTCAAAGACGGTTTCCCGCTGTACGCCGGTTTTTCCGGCGGGCTCAGCATCACGCAAATACCGCCGCTTGATCTTCAGCAAATCGAGATCATCAAAGGCAGTGCATCTACGCTATACGGCGGTGGGGCTATTGCAGGGCTGATCAACTTGGTAAGCAAAACGCCGCAGGAAAAACCTGAGACTTTACTGATGGTCAACGGTACCACGGCCAAGGGTTTTGACGGCAATATCTATCACGCGCGGCGAAATGAAAAAATAGGGTATAGTGTGTTTTCATCAGCGCATACCCAAAGCCCGTACGATGCCGATGAGGATGGGTTTTCAGATATTCCTAAAATTCATCGCTTTGCGTTGAATCCCCGGGTTTATTATTATCCGGGTGAACGAAGCACACTGATGCTGGGATTTGACGGCGTTTTGGAAAGAAGGAACGGCGGCGACATGCAGCGCCTCGAGAACGGAAAAGATTCGATGCACACGTATATCGAAAAAAACCGTTCACGGCGCCTGTCCACACAGATGATGTGGCAACAACCTCTTTTCGGGCGAGCCACGATGACATTTAAGAACAGTTTCAGTTTTTTTGATCGTGCGATTGTGCTGCAGGATTATCGTTTTACCGGATACCAACAATCTTCTTTTTCCGAATGGACGTTGGGATATACGCATAAAAATAATTCCTGGATCATGGGCATCAACCTGTGGACGGATCGTTTTGATGAACAGAAGCCATCCCTAAAACGTGATTTTCATAGCCTGACATCGGGAGTATTTGTCCAACATCAGGCGGAGTGGAGTGAAGATTGGTCATCCGAAGCCGGTCTGCGTTATGATCGCGATAAAGACTACGGTTCGTTTGTACTACCTCGTTTGTCCGTAATGCGCCGCTGGAATGCTTCGTGGACATCGCGGCTCGGCGGAGGACTTGGTTATAAATCGCCGACGATATTCAATGAAACATCGGAAACGCAGTCCTATCGTAACATCCGCGGTATTCAAAAAAATCAACTTAAAGCCGAGACATCGCTTGGCGGAAATTTTGATATCAATTATCAAAATGTTTGGGCAAAACGATTCCCTGTGTCGCTCAATACCATGGTGTATTATACGCGGTTGCGGCACGCGCTGACGTATGACAAAGATTCGCTGGCGTCGGGCGCGTACGATTTGATCAATTCCGACGGGCATATTGATACACGCGGTACGGAGATCAACGGAAAAATCAGTTACGAAGCATGGAAATTATTTGTCGGTTATACATGGGTGGATATAAAGCGTCATGAAAACGGCGGTACATCGCATATACCGCTATCGGCTAAACACCGGCTTGGGCTTGTACTCGTGTATGAAGAAGAGGCACGTTGGCGTGCGGGTATCGAATCGTATTATACCGGTCATCAGTACCGCAGTGATGGCCGTTCTACAAATGATTTTTGGATTTTTGGTTTTATGATTCAGCGCACCATGGGCCCGTATGCCGTATTTGTCAATTTTGAAAACTTCACGGATACGCGTCAATCCCGCTTTGAAGCGCTGTACACCGGTACGCGAACCAATCCGGATTTTAAGGAACTCTATGCGCCGACGGAGGGTTTTGTGGCGAATGCAGGTTTAAAAATACGCTGGTAAGCATCACGTACCGGATATGGTTTTTTGATTTTGTAGTTGTTCGTTTGTACTATAATCCCGTCGAATAAAACGGCGGGATATTTTTTTAAATACTTCATAAAACGTCAACGAGTATATTTCATAGTATACGTCGTTTATTTTTAATCAGTAATACAATCACGGTATGCGCAACATACGTATAGTCGTAGAATACGACGGCACGGATTTTCACGGATGGCAATATCAATCGCACTGTCGCTCCGTACAAGGTACGCTGCAGGAAGCCGTACATCGCATCACATCCGAAAACATCGTCGTCGAAGGTGCGGGGCGTACCGATACGGGTGTGCATGCACGCGGACAGGTGGCCAATTTTAAAATAAATCACGCTATCGCTGAAGGAAGAATCGCGTTGGCACTAAACGCCGTCCTGCCGACGGATGTGCGCGTCATTTCGGCACAGGAAGCGCCGGATACATTTCATGCGCGTTTTTCGGCGCGGGAACGTCGTTATCGTTATCGTATCACACCGATGCCTGCCGCATTACAACGTCATTATTGTTGGTTTTATCCCCATGCGATGAATTGGGAGGCCATGCAAGCTGCGTGTGCGGAATTGATCGGTGAAAAAAATTTCAAATCGTTTTGTTTGTCAGAAACCGTGCTGCCGCATTATCAATGCGATGTCAAGTCGGCGGTATGGCTGATGGAAAATGATGTCCACGTGTTTGAAATACGGGCGAATCGTTTTTTGCATAATATGGTACGGGGTATCGTCGGAACCATGATCATGATCGGTCGCGGCCGTCTTAAGCCGGGTGATATCGCAACGATCTTAGCTAAAGCACATCGCCGCCACGCGGGATTTAATGCGCCGCCGCACGGTTTGTGCTTAGAGGAAGTGATTTACTGACGAGGAAAAATCACATCATTGCCGCCACACAAAACTACTTCATTTCTATATGACAGCGTGTCCTATTCGCAGGTAAACTTCATAATAATTTCCTTTGCAGCTAAGTGATTTATGCGCGTACATTGAGGGCGAACATACTTCGTTGTGCTATGAAAATTCCTAAACTCAGCAGCGACATACCTACATTTGGTAACGCTCTATCCCGTAAAATCGGTTATATGATTTTACGATCCATGCGTTGGCATATTGAGGGCGAAATACCGAATCTGAAAAAGATGGTAATTATCGGTGCGCCGCATACGACGAATTGGGATTTTGTAATCGGGATGTCGGCTTTAATGGCGCTCGGTGTTCGCGTGCACTGGATCGGAAAAGATACGATTTTCAAGTGGCCTGTAAAATATGTCTGGCAATGGCTTGGCGGGGAACCGGTAGACCGATTTCACGCACACGGCGTGGTAGAACAAATCGTTCAAAAATTTAACGCGCACGATCAGTTTATTCTCGGACTGTCGCCCGAAGGTACGCGAAGAGATATTCCAAAATGGCGCAGCGGTTTTTATCATGTGTCCGTCGGTGCCGGTGTACCCATATTATTAGTCGCATTTGATTTTCCGTCGAAAACACTGCGTATCGGCGAATTGTTTTACCCCACGTCAAATCCTGATTCGGATATGCTGCAGTTAACCGGGTACTTTAAGAACTTCCGCGGAAAATTTGTTAAAACGTGGCAGAATTAATTTTTTTTGAAACTTTAAAAACTACATAACGTAGTAGGATTATGTCTAAACATACATTTACATTTGATCCGCGCGGTAAAGGTTTACGCAAAGTGCTTGGCGATCTGGAGTCCGATATCATGGAAGTGGTATGGGAATATAAATCGGTCACCGTGCGTGATGTATGCACACACCTCAACAAAAAGAGGCCTTTGGCTTATACTACCGTGATGACGGTTATGACGCGGTTGGCAGAAAAAGGCGTATTGCGAAAAATCAAATCCGGCGCCGCGTTTGTTTATCAACCGGCACGATCACGGGAATCGTTCACGTTAAGCGCATCGGTTCAAATTTTTAAAAGCCTTTTTGATGATTTTTCAAAACCGGTAATGAGCGAACTGATTGATACGATTCATCGGGAAAACCCCGAACGATTGGATGAGTTGGCCGCATTGATAGAGAAAAAGAAAAAAAAGAAATGAATTACTTCGATATTATTTATACGGAGGTATTGACTTATCTCGGGTTTTTTGTTGTGAATCCGATTGCTTGCGCGTACGTCGCAATGTTGCAAACGGCACTCTTGATGAGCGCGGGTCTTATTGCGTTGGGTATTTATAAGCAAAACCGCACCATAAAAATGTGGAAAAAAAATTCAATACAACCCGATAAACGATGGATGGCCACTGTTGAAAAAATCAATCGCCGTATCGGGCTCTCTTCGCTACCGGGATTACGTTTTACCCATCAGGCGCTTCCTATTTGTACGGTGGGTTTTTTTAAACCGGTTATTTATATACCGGAACCGATGGTGCGAAATTTAACAGATTCCGACCTCGCGATGATTGCAGAACATGAACTGTGGCATATAAAAAAACGCCACAATCTGAAAAAATTAATCATGCGTTCATTGGGGCTCGTGGGTTCGCTTTGGTCGGGTTTTGCAACCGGACTCGCACTGACCTATCGTGTTTTGGATCAACGGTATGAAATCATCGGATTTGTGCTTTCGTTTATATTAGGTCTAATTTTGATGCGCGCATTCCGTCGTTATGTTATACCGTATTTTGATTTGTGGTGCGAGTATGAATGCGACGATGCTTTGCAGATGTGTCGTAATCAGCGACAAACTATGGCGGCAATGCTGGTTCGATTGGGAAAAATGAATATTGTTTCCGATCCGATGCGGGACATGATCCGATGTGCAGCGGTTTCGCATTTGGAGAAGCGCGTTCGACGGTTAATCAGTGAACCCGCATCAAACGCGTTTACGCCTTATATTCGCGGTGTTCTATACTTCGTAGCGATAGTATTGATCGTCAACGTGATCAACATCCACCGCGCACATAATTTCCAATGGGTTTCCGGCCACGGCAAACGAATGCATTTGTGCGCGGGGCAATGTAAATAATTTTTTACCATACATTACTACACTATGTAGTAGAAAATAAAAAGGAGATTCATGAAAACACTACTCATGATCGCGTTTCTCGTGCCGTGCATCGGGTGTCGGGTCAATCCTGATTTGGAAGCGGAAAAAACGGAGCTGTTACGCTTACACGAAGCACAACGACGTGCCCATTTTGATCGCAACGTAGATCCGATGACGGAAGGGCATGTACCGCAACGTATTCAAATCAACGGAGGAGAGTTATCCTACACCACGCCGGAGCAAACGCGTGCCCGGTTTGAGCGTTATTTTGGTCGTGTCGAATTTCTTCGTTGGGATGATACGATCGAACCGATCATTGTGATTTCTGATGATGCTACGTTGGCCAATACATTTGTTCAGAAACTCGTTGTGGTGTCTTATCAGGATGAGCGCGGCGCCAAACAATTGGATACAACCCGGTTTGCCTGGACAACGACTTACCGAAAAATAAACGATCAATGGCAGATGATCGCTGTGACTTCCACCCGAAAATAAGGAGATGAAAATGGTACGAATCGGATTGTTTTGTTTTTTGTTTCATTCCGCGGTTGCTCAAAATGATATTATGCATTTGTATCGTGATGCGATGGCATCAATGATGAAAAAAGATTTCGAACATGCGGAACAGAAACTCCGAACGCTGGACAGTCTTATGCCGGATGACACGGAAATTTATTTCCTCCGAGCGCAGGTTTTAGCTCACATGGGTGATCATGCTAAAGCAATGGGCCTGTTGAAGGCGAGTCTAATCATGGGCAGCGATATGCTTTTCACAATCGGTAAAGACAGCGCATTTGCAGGTTTGTGGGCCGACTCCGAGTTTCAAAATTTACTCAAAGAAATTGAACAGCTTAAACGGCCCGTCCATCACAGCCGCGATGCTTATCTTCTTACAGAGCGGGATTTGATACCCGAGGGCACGGCCTACGATGGACATACCGGGCAACTTTTTATTAGCAGTACCTATAAAAGAAAGATCAAACGCATTTATCCGGACGGGCGCAGCGATGATTTTACCAAGGAAGGCCAAGACGGCTTGCTCGGCGTAGTCGGGATGGAGGTGGATTCCGTGCGGCGAATTTTATGGGTTAATAGCTGTAATAATCCGAATATGCCGATACGGGATAGTAATGCCGATGCACGGGTTCCTGCGCGGGTGCATAAATTTGACCTTACGACAGGACGTCTGCTGCAGCGGTATGATGCCCCGGCGGGTTCACATTTTTTCAACGATCTTACCGTCACGGCGAAAGGGGATGTTTTTATTACCGATACCGAATCGGGAGAAATCTGGCAGATCGCCTCTGAACGCCATACGCTAGAAATATTTTTGAAACCGCAGAACGTGCTTTTCCTCAACGGCATTACCAAGTCGCCGGACGATCAATGGCTTTATGTTGCCCATGCGGCGGGAATTTTAGTTATAGATATTGCTACACGCCGGTATGAGCCTTTGAAACATCCGCCGTTATTTCCGCTCGGAAGCATTGACGGGCTGGCTTTTTACAAGCAATCGCTCATCGCGCATCAGTCGGGTGTCGTTGGACGAATCAAACGAATTTATCTGGATAACGATCTGCGCACGGCCACACACGCAACGGTTTTGGAAGCGCATAATCCGCATTTTGATCAACCGACGACGGGCGAGATCGGCGGTTCGTTTTATTATTACATCGCCAATGCGCAATTACGGAGCGGGTTTAGGAATAAAAAAATCAAACCTTATCACGAACTCCGAGACGTTGTAATTCTGAAAATCCCTTTGGAGTAAATCATGCGCATACCGTAAAAATCGTCCTTTGAAATTCATGCTACGCTGTGTATGTTGGCGAAACTAAACATATACACAACTTATGGCCATTCCGCATCCCTGGCGCGGTATACATCTTCTGCCGAAACCGATTTGGGTACTTTTTTGGACGACCTTAGTCAATCGCAGCGGCATGATGGCGTTGCCGTACTTGGTTCTTTATCTTACCAAAGAATTGCACTATACCGCTGAGGACGCCGCGGCGATGATCGTCGTGTATGGCATCGGGGCGTTTTTAACCGGGCCGGTAGCCGGTAAAATTTCCGATCGCATCGGTGCACATCGCATCATGATTTTATCTTTGGTTGCGACGGGCATGGTTTTGGTGACTATTCCGTTGGCGCATGAATTTTGGGCTGTGGCTTGTCTCACCGTACTATGGGCCGTCGTAAGCGAAGCTTTCAGACCGGCGAGCCTTGCGGTCGTGACCAATTTGGTTTCCGTTGACCAACGCAAATTAGCTTTTGCCGTCAATCGTCTTGCGATCAATATCGGCATGAGTATCGGTCCCGCCGTCGGCGGATTTATTGCACTCTATTCGTATCCGATGTTGTTTTATGTGAATGGTATATTTTCGGTGTTAGCCAGTCTGGTGATGATGTTTTCCCGTTGGCCGGAAGCGCATTCGGCACACGCTGCGGCCGCGCTTCATCGTGAAGCGGAATCGGACATGCATCCGTGGCAGAATCTTTCATTTATGTATTTTTTGATTCCGCTATTTTTGATCATGTTGATCTTTTTTCAGATTGATGCGACGGTGGCGTTGTATCTTGTTCGCGACATGGCGTATCCGGAATCCCATTTCGGGTTATTATTTTCGGTGAACACGGTACTCATCATTTTTCTCGAAGTCTGGATCAATATACGTATGAGTCACTGGAAACACCGGCATGCGCTCAGTCTCGGAGCGCTTCTGATCGCGTTGGGTTTCGGATTGATGGCTTTCAGCGGGCATATCGGCTACATTGCTTTTACTGTGGCTGTGTGGACATTTGGTGAGATGATTCTTTTTCCCGGTTCGGCGGCGTATGTATCGGATATCGCACCGGCATCGCGGCGCGGAGAATATATGGGCTACTATCAAATGACGTTTAGTCTCGGATTGATCATCGGGCCGTGGCTGGGTGTGCTGTTGTATGAAGCGACCGACGCGCCTACATTATGGTTGACGACATTGGGTGTCGGTATCGTGGCGACCGGTATGCTGCGTTTGGTCAAAGAGCCGCCGACGGTAACGATGAAAGTTTTATCGGAGGCAAAACCGGGCGGTACGGATAACCCATGAAAAAAGAAAAACCATCTTCGGCGTTTGAAATCTTTCCTGCGGACATCATGACCGCGCGTCATACGCCGTTGGCCAACGATACGGTTTCGGCGGGGTTTCCTTCGCCGGCGGATGATTTTGTAGATAGGATGTTGGATCTCAATGAGCATCTGATCAAAAACAAAGCGGCTACGTTTCTTGTGCGCGTGCGCGGCACGTCGATGATCAATGCAGGTATTCATGACGGCGACATTCTGATCGTGGATCGTTCGCTGGAAGCGTCCAACGGAAAAATCGTCATCGGCGTAGTCAATGGGGAGTTCACCGTAAAGCGCATTCAAAAACGCGGCATGGATTTATATCTCATGCCGGAAAACGATCAATTTCAGCCCATCCGCATTAACGAAGATATGGATTTCAAAATCTGGGGTGTCGTAACGTATATCATTCACAAGTCGCCGTGACCGTGTATGATTGTAAGGCACGCTATTCAAACAAACTCAATTTATCGGATTTATTCTTAGTAGCACTGGCAAAATTATAAACTCGGATTCAACGATATTGCGACAGAGATCGAAGCGGCAACAAGAGCGATGAGGCTTAGGGTAATTAGCAACGTAGCGGTTTCAGATTCGCACAATCCTTCTTTTTGAATAATTTCAATATTTTTGATTTGTGTGCGCTTGAGCCAAATACTATCCACATTATTTCCAAGCGCTCTTTTATGACGGGGTGTAAAACGATAACCTGTATCTTCTTTTTGAATTGTACCGGTTACAGTTATAAGCTTATTTGAATCATCTGTAAAAGTTACTTTCAGCGTTTTTTTTGAGGTGATAGCGGCTTGTATTTGGGCTTCTGATATTTCGGGTGAAGCGGTTGAATCGTATGCTATTGTCGTAGTTATACCGCAACCCAAAACCGCTGTAGTTAAAATTATCAACACGTATCTCATGGTAGTCTCCAAGCGATCGTAATGCTTCGCATTTTTAGAATCTAAAAACAAAGTTATCGTACTCATCCATTTCTTTTAGAGGGATTGATGAGCCGTTTTTTAACGTATAATAATCGGAATTTTCATCCATGATAAATTCTATAACCAAAACACTATCACCGTTTTTGAAATGCTTATATGGAAATCGCCCAACTTCAAACGGCCAATCGAAGCGCGCGTCACTCGACGTGTCGCACCACGCCGTAACGCATATTCGGTTGCTATTCGTAAATGGGCCATTGCTCCTGGGTATCTTCAAACTGAATTTTCGTACTACTGTACTATCATCCAGAATTTCAAGACCTGCATAAGGCGGATAATCTTGGATAAGAATGTATGGCTCGTACTGTGGCGGCAGTATAATGTCGGAATAAAATACTTTAACAGTATCGGACGTATTATACGCTGAAAGTTCATTTTCAATACTGCCGGACATAATAGCACAAACCCCAAAAGAGTAGTGCTGCATGGATGCAGGTATGATTACTTTTCCATTAACAATATCATAATCGTTTTGTTTATCCTTTTTGGCTTCGCAGGAAATCAGAAACGGTAATGCCGTAAATAAGAAACAAGTTGTAGTATCGCACATTTTAAACATAAAAATAGCCCACCTTATTTTAGAATGAATGACTTGATTTTATGTATCATACATCGACTACTATCCATGTACTCATACCCAAAATAAAGTGGGTATAGGCGTTTATTTGATCAATGTTAGTTTTTTACTTGAAGAAAACCCAGGTGATTCTAATCTGTATATATAAGTCCCCGATGCAAGGCGACTTGCATCAAAAGTAACCTGATAAAAACCAGGCTCCTTAGTACCATTTGCTAAAGTTGCTACTTCGCGCCCCATCACATCATATAATTTCATAGTGATATTTGCCTTGAAGGGCACAGAATAAGCTATCGTCGTTGATGGATTAAATGGGTTAGGATAATTCTGTCCAAGTTCAAACGATACAGGAATGGCCGTTTCACCTCTAGGGATTGTCTTTTCTATAGGTAAACTACAGCCCTGATAATTGATAATCCTTGTTGCGATCACTGATTCCTGTCCGCTTACCACTGAAACCTGAATATTGTATTGACAATAAGAAATTGGAATAGATATGCTTTGAGTTGTGTATCCATTTTGCCAAGCGTAGCTATAGTTGCCGTTTCCTCCTGATGCCAATGCAGTATATGTTCCAATGGCTCCTTTTGAAGATACAATTGAAGGGCCGTCAATACTCACAACTAAAGGCCCTGGGGGAGCTATAGGATATATTTCGTCGATTATTGGGCGAACTAGTTCGCTTGAAAATTCATCGTGATATTTGTTGGTACTTGTTTGATACGTAGCATGAAATTTCGAATTTCCATTTACAATGTCCATAGCACTATTGTAAGGGATAAATGTAGCGTTAGCATATCTAGTGAGGGTAAAAGTACCAAAGAAAACCTGTCGTCCTTGATAATCGGTAATTGATTTAGGCAAGTAAGATCCAGCTTGTGCGGTTTCATTGGTCAAATACATATAATCTTCCGTGCCGCAGAGAGCGTCAACACCAAATATACCTGTGTACTTTGCTTTTACCCAAAGTGAGCCCGAGGGTGAAGAATTGGGAGAGCCATTAGAGAATGATATCCCAACATTTCTAGTCAAATGAGGGTAACCATCTCCGTTTAACGAATTCAATTCAGTATAGAAGGAACTATGCATGGTTCCGTTTGCATCAAAAACATTGCTTGTTAAAAGTTCTTTGGCTGCATCACAACTAATACCATAATGACCAAATGTACCAGTTGCACTACAGTTAGTCGGTTGTTTGACAAATATTTGGAAAAAATAATGTAAAACAGCTCCTTGTTGAGGAGAATCGATGGAAAAGAACTTTGATGCTTTTAATGGAGTGTTTGAAGCTTCAGCCTTGGCAAGCGCATATCTTGCTATAACACCACCCATGCTCATCCCAGAGACAACTATGTTTTTGTTTGAATTGATAGAAGAAATAAATTGAACGGCTGATGCTAATACAGCTGCGTTATTTTTTATACTTTGTCCGCCAAATTTGTAATTTAAAATATATACTTTTGCGCCTCTGGCCACTAAGGAATCAACAAGTTGTTTACCTGCGTATCTTAATCTTTCAGAATTACCTGTATTATAAGCGTCAATTCCTTCAGACAAAAGAACGGGAGTCCCATTAGGACTACCCTCCCATACCGTAAGTCGGTTTCCGTAATTATCAAAATATAGTTTTTGCGCCACAGGCACCACGAAAACAGTATGGGTTCTAGTATATGAAGAACCATCAACAAACCAAAACTTAACGCTTAAAGAATGTTGGCCTGGAGAATTAATAAATGAAGGGACTTTCCAACCTGTTGCGTTTGTACTATTGTTGCTAGTACTCCAAATTGTCGACCAACTTCCATTGTCGTATTTAACATCACAACGCTGAAATATTTGATTATTAAACGTGTGAAAATTGATCCATCCATTTCCTTGTTGTAAATAAATATCTGCGGGTTGGGCTGAAATTAGACTAATATGTACACCCTGTTTACGATTTGATTCTTCATACCAGTTGTATGAGGCACTAGTATTTGGTGTTGAACCAATATATACATAGTGAGCATTAGCATACTGCCAGTCCAAAATAGTCGTTCCCTGTGCATCACTTGACATTTCTGAAGAGTTTTCGGCTCCATAAAATACGTTTGAAACAGAGTTTGGATCCATAGCGTAAACTATGCTATGTAGATTTAATGAAACCCATATAAAGAAAAGAAATCTTTTCATAAAATTCCTCATTTTTGGGGAACAAAAATTGCAAATGTATAGTTAATAGTATACATTTGAATGGGAAGACAGTATTACATTTTTAATTCAAAACCTCCAGTGCTGAATTAGGTAATATTGATCTTCCTTTTTTGTTCCATTGTTTAGAACTACTCTTTAATACAATCTACGAGCTGCCTTAATGTAGTATACCCAATGAATGAACTCACCTCCTTCATGCCATAAAAATATAATCATTCCCCTTCCGTGGAATTGGAATTGGAATTGGAATTGGAATTGGAATTGGAATTGTTTTATAGATATTCCCTTCCCCCGTAAAAAGATAGACAGTAAACGAGGACATGTCAAGAATTTTTTTGGCTAATTAGTAGCTTATAACAGCTTTTTTTTGTAAAATCGCTTTTATCATAGTTGATAATATCATATTGCCATCCATGCTTCGCCACGAATCAATATTCGCCTTAATTGATTGCAATAATTTTTACGTTTCATGCGAACGTGCTTTCCAGCCCAAATTGGAAGGTAAACCGGTCGTGGTGCTTTCCAATAACGACGGGTGTATCGTGTCGCGATCCAATGAAGCCAAAGCACTCGGTGTGCCGATGGCCGCACCGTATTTTGAAGTCAAAGGGCTTTTGGATAAACATCATGCGCATGTTTTTTCGTCCAACTACGTGCTTTATGCCGACATGTCGCATCGTGTCATGCAGGTGCTTCAACGTTTCACGCCCGATGTGGAAGTGTATTCCATAGATGAAGCATTCATAGATCTCAGCGGTTTTACGGAAGATCTTACGACGTACGGCGTCAAGATCAAGGAAACCATCTCGCGTTGGACGGGCATTCCCGTATCCGTCGGTATAGCCCGTACCAAAACATTAGCCAAAATCGCAGCGGAAAAAGCCAAAAAATCAAAAAAACTCAAAGGGGCGTTCAGCCTGGTGGATTCTCCGTATCTGGAAAAAACGCTTGAATTGACCGAAGTCGGTGATGTATGGGGCATAGGCCGCAGTTCGACCGCGCATCTGCAGTCGCACGGCATTTACAACGCGTTGCAATTTTCGAAAGCCAACCCCGCGTGGATCAAAAAAACAATGTCTATCGTCGGTCTGCGTATCGCGCAGGAACTGCGTGAGGTATCGTGTTTGCCTTTGGAGCAGGTACGTGAACGCAAAAAAGGCATTACCACATCGCGTTCGTTTAGCCGGGCGGTCACGTCGCTGGAAGAGATGACCGAAGCTATGGCGACCTACGTGGATCGCTGTGCAGAGAAACTGCGTGAAGAGGGCGCCGCTACGAAAACGCTGGCCGTGTATCTGATGACCAATCGTTTTACGGACGATCATTATTATTATCACAAAGTCGTGACGCTGCCTGTACCGTCGGATGACACCGGCGAACTCATCGCGTACGCGACATCTGCATTGCGCAGCATTTTCAAAGAAGGTCTTCGGTATAAAAAATGCGGCGTGATGTTTACGGAACTTATTCCCAAAGAAACCGTACAAACGGACATGTTTGACCGCATATCACGTGAACGCTCCTCCCGACGTATGGAAGTACTGGATGCGATCAATGCGCGAATGGGCAACGGTACGCTGCGCTATGCGAGCGAGGGATGGAAAAAAGATTGGCACATGAAATGCGAAAACCGTACGCCGGAATATACAACGCAGTGGGATCAACTATTGACGGTCAGCGCGGAATAAATTCATATCTGAAGCGGCGTTCATATCCATAACGCAAAAATGCTGCGAATAGCATTTGCATATCACATCCGTTGGCGTTAGTTTTTACGGTCGTACGAGAACATCATATCTTTATTTTCAAATAAAATAAAACTCAAATACCTAAAGCCAAGTAACAAAGGTCAGACTGATGCGTTATCTTTTTGTATTCTTCACATTTTTATTAAGCATGTCCGCGGCGTATGGACAATATACCGAATATCCCACGGCACGTTATTATCATGAAAAAGAAATCACACCCCGCGAGCATACGATCAATATCGAACGTATGAAACTGGACGTGCAGTTTGATCCGCCCAAAGGTCTGGTCAAAGGCAAAGTCACGCACGTTTTCAAACCGCTGCGTGCATCCTTAGATCAGCTTTATTTTGACGGAGTCAATCTTCGCGTGACCGACGTGACGATCAACGGCAAAACGGCCCAATTTGTCAATTCCGGGCAAGGCATTACCGTTTTTGCCAAACCGGCCTTGACATGGAACGATGTCCGGGACAGTATCACTTTTACTTACGAAGCCAATCCGCGTAAAGGTATTTATTTCGTCGGATGGAATGACAGTACCAAACGTATGCGGCGTCAGATCTGGACGCAAGGTGAGGAACGCGACCATCGCCACTGGATACCTATGTATGATGATCCCAACGATAAAGTGATTCACGAGACCTCGATCACGTTTGATAAAGCGTACCGTGTCATTGCTAACGGTAAACTGCAAAAAGAAAAAGACAACAAAGACGGTACCAAGAGTTGGTCGTATGCCATGAGCCTACCGCATGCGCCGTATCTGCTGATGCTGGCGATCGGACAATATGAAGTTAAAAACCTCAAATCCAAAAGCGGCGTTCCGATTCAGTTGTGGTATTATCCCGATCAGGCCGATCGTATCGAACCGACGTACCGCCATACCGTTACGGCGATGGATTTTCTAGAAAAAGAAATCGGCATCCCTTATCCGTGGGGTGTTTTTGCCAATATACCCGTTGCCGACTTCGTGACGGGCGCGATGGAAAATACGACGGCTGTTTTATTCGGTGACTTTTGGTATGTAGACCGCCGTGCTTTTAATGATGATAACTATGTGGATACCGATTTTCATGAACAGGCGCATCAGTGGTTTGGCGATATGATCACGATGTATGACTGGAAACATCTCTGGCTGCAGGAAAGTTTTGCGACGTACTACGGCAAACTCGGTATGTATCATGTGTACGGCGAAGACATGTATCAGTGGAAACGCCGTGAAGAACAAAATCAGGCAATCAATGCATCGGAAAACAATCGTCTTCCGATCACGCATACGCAAGCCGGCACGGCACGCTTTTATCCTAAAGGGTCGGCCGTCATAGATATGATGAATCATGTCTGGGGTCGTGATGCCGTACGTCGCGCTGTATATCATTTTTTGAGTCACAACCGTTATAAAAATGTGGAAACCTACGACCTGATGCGTTCGTTTATGGATACGCTGGGCGTCGCACCGCAGTGGTTTTTTGATCAATGGATTTATCGCGGCGGTGAACCGCATTACAAAATCAGTTATCTTGATCTGCGCCGTACTTCGGGCCGTCAGACGGAAATCACCGTGCAACAAACGCATAAGACCGATGAGCTGACGGGGCTTTTTAAAATGCCGATTGATTTTGAGGTACACTATGCTGACGGTACCAAAGATAGCGTGCGTGAATGGATCGAAAACACGGTGACCACCGTGGTGGTTCCCAATACCCATGATAAAGAGATCGCCTTTGTGCTTTTTGATCCGGGCAGTTGGGTCACCAAGTCCTATGAATTTGAAAAACATTTTGATGAACTGGCGGCACAGGCACTACAGGCGCCTAATATGATCGATCGTTACGATGCGCTTGTCATGCTGCGTGCGTACGACCTGCCGTCCAAACGCGAACTCCTGATACGCGTTTACGATAAAGAAACATTTCACGCGCTCAAAGCCGAAGTCGCCGAACAACTGGTCCATGATGAAGATGAAGCCGGCAGGGCTATTATTCGTCGCGCGATCACCGATACTTGGCCGGAAGTGCGTAAGGCGGTGATCAATAATGTCGGCCGCATTCCGCAAACCATGCTGCCCGATTTCGAAAAACTATTGTCGGACAGTTCGTACAACGTCGTACGTGTTGCGCTGGCACGCCTGATCAATCAATATCCGGTCCATGCCGATCGTTATCTGGATATGACCAAAGATCAATACGGATTATCCAATGAAATCAAAATGGATTGGCTGGAGCAAAAAGTCAATCGCGGTGATAAAGATGCGTTGATGCAGATCGTGGACTACAGCAGCAACGCATACGAATTTGGTACACGGCGCAATGCGATGAGTGCGCTCAAGCGGCTCAATTATTTAGACGATAAAGTCATCGGAAATCTTTTGGATGCTGCGCTCAATGCCAATGAATCGCTGAGTAACCGTGCGAAAAATATTTTGGATTATTTTACGGATCAGAGTCCGTATCGTCGCCGCATCCAAGCCTACTACCGTTCACATACATGGGAAGACTGGCAAAAGGATATTTTACAAGCGTTGTTGTAAATGTGATCATTGGCTCGGTATGGTGAATGATGAAATCAGGAATGAGTAAATTTAAAAACGTAAATAAGGAATGAGATTCTTCCTATGACCGATCAACTGAATGCCTGGCTTTTGGCTGCCGGCGGATTTCAAACCATTTTCTTGTCTGTTCTCTTGATGCGCCGAACGACAGATCGTGCTAAACCGTGGCTTGTTTTACTTATGGCAGCACTGGCAGTCCAGATTTTTTCAAAAGCCGCAGCAAAGAGCTGGATGATGCATCATGCGACTAGTTTATACCAATTCTCATATTTGTTACCGTGGTGGGTTCCGATTTTTCTTTACGGATATGTACGGGTCGCGATGGGAGAACCTGCTTGGAGGAAATTTGATTCGCTCTTCCTTGTTTTTCCCATTGCCGGATTCTGGCTCTCATGGATGGGTTTGCGATGGGGCTACGACCTGCTTTCGAGCGTATGGATCGCAGGATCGATTCAGATCGTACATTTGGGTGTCCTGACTTGGAAAATGCTTCAACTTGTCAGGGAAAAGAACGCCGAACGGTTTGTACGTCGCTTTGTGATTGCTATTGTAGCGGCGGAACTTCTAATAATCTTCGCCCTTCATGCCGCGACATTTTTCTTTTTGGACTCGCCCGTGATTCGACTGTTCTTTCTGTCGTTGAGTGTCTTTGTTTACTGGGCTACATTTGAAGCGCTTCGACATCGAACTGAGTCCGTACAGCCGAGTGATAAATATGCTCATTCCGGTCTGTCGGAAGCGGATGTGGGGACATTGTATGGTCGGATCCATTCCTCCATGTTGTCCCATAAACTGTTCTTGGAGCCTGATCTGACCATCGATCGTTTGGCGTCTGTCGTCAACCTTCCTCGTCACCATATTTCACAGGCTATTAATTCTGTCGAAAAAAGAAATTTTTATGAATTTGTTCAACAATTTCGTGTCGCGGAGGCCGTTCGACTCCTGCGGAGCCCTGAACACGATCATCTGACGATTGCCGCGATTGCCTACGAATCCGGATTCAATTCACTCTCAAGTTTCAACGACGCTTTCAAAAAAATCGTAAAAACCACACCTTCCGCATTCCGCCGGGACAGAAACACGCTTGTAATTACTACCTATACCTTCGATGCTGCTTAAATCGTACAAATTTTTACCTTGATATTCTCCCGAACTTATCGGGACGGATGAATTATAGCGTTTGATGACGTATCCTTATATTAGAAACAATGAAGAAAGGATATATGTTCATGAAACGGATTGTGGCAATTTGGATGTTTCTCTATAATGGGTTTGGAGTGTGTCAAGATAAGCCATTTGTTTTTCGTCCGCCGAA
This sequence comes from bacterium, assembly GCA_013360215.1. Taxonomy (NCBI): domain Bacteria; species bacterium. The sequence continues at coordinate 101,214 of JABWCP010000007.1, forward strand.
CACGACAGGGATTGTTGTCAAGGCGGATATTTTATTTAGTCAGGCGGACGGCAAGGAGCTTTTTTTTGATCTCTATCAGCCGCGGGAGTCACGGAATAGGCCGATTCTGATCTTCCTCAACATGGTAGGCGGCCCGCAACGAACATGGGGAATCTACAAAGGATGGGGAATAGCCGCGGCCGCGGACGGGTTGGCGGCAATCAACTTTGACACCCGTTCCGATCGTGCGGAGGAGGTTTTTGACTCCCTGATCGAATATTTGAGAAAGAACGGACAATCGCTCGGAGTAGATCCCGATCGGATTGCTGTGTACGCAGCTTCAGCTAATATGAATCGAGGGATGAGACTAATGATGGATTCGGCTCGCACATATCTGAAGGCGGGTTTGGCTTTTTACGGGAATTCTGAAATTAACTCCTTTCGTATGGATCTGCCTATACTGGTGATTCGATCAGGTTTAGACAATGTTTTGACGAATTCCGCAGTTGACTTTCTGTTTAAAAAAGCCATTCACGCAAATGCTCCCTGGAGTCTGATCAACTACTCAGGCGGACACCATGGGTTTGAAGTGGAGGATCCGAACGATTACTCTGTTTACTTGATTCGAACAGTTCTTCAATTTGCAAAAAATCATTTGGAAAATCCAAAACTTCATGAATCGGGTCTCGGTGAACTTGTAACTCCACTTGCTAAACTTCTTAGAGCAGCGTCAGATTCTGTGCGAGCTACACCGCAAAAGGGGGCGGCGTGGCAAAAGTTGGCAGTTTATCAAGTTCGTTCCGGTCAATACGCGGAGTGTTTGGCGTCGTACCGAGAGGCCATTCGCCTGGGATCCTCAAATTACGGTGATATGGGACTCAAAGCTCTGGAAGCGGCGGCCATGGCGGGAAACACTGAGGAAGCGATTCTGTGGACGAGTCGCCTTCAGGAAGTGGGCTGGATTGCAAACTGGAATATCCTCGAAATTCCGCAATACTCTTCCCTGCAAAAGAATTCAGACTACGTGGCTGCCTATGATAAACTTCGGCAAAGATCAAATCGATTTTTATTGCTTCATGTTTTTTCAGAATTCGGTGTCGATTCAGCGCGGGTCGTCTTGGCCCGAGATATATCGCTTTATCCGAAGATCGCTCCCTATTCGGAATTTTCATTGAACTGGATAGGATACCAGCTTTTGAATCGTCAAAAAACAAAAGAAGCGCTCGACGTTTTCAACTGGATGCTGCGGGAGTATTCTCCATCTCTTTACGGCATGGATGGTCTTGCCGATACGTATGAGGCAATGCAGGATCGAAAGAATTCCGAATTATGGACCAAGAAATGTCTGGACGCGCTGAAATCAAGTAACCTTTCGGAATCGGCCATCAATGGTTTTCGCAAGAGTGCGGAAGATCGCTTACAGAGATTAAAAAAGTGAAACGAAATATGAAAAAAAGTTATAAATATGTTTGCCTGATGCTGTTTGTTGCCTTGCAGTCTTGCGAGACTGATCCCAATCGAGTATTGAGCAAGCTCGGAATTCCTACCCCTCGGCTCATTAGGATTCAGGGAGGAAAATATGAAATGGGGTCGGACAGCCTTGCCGAAGCTTCACCCGTACATCGTGCAGCTGTGAATGAATTCTGGATGGGGGAGACGGAAGTGACGGTTGAGCAATTTCAGGCCTTCGTAGCGGAGACGGGATATATCACAGAACCCGAAACCCTTGGCGGCGGTTGGATTCGCGATTCAGCCGGCTTTACGAAGAAATCTGACGCGTCGTGGAAAAATCCTTACTTTGCGCTGGTCAATGCTCAGCCGGTTGTTTTCGTCACCCGCCGGGATGCGGAGGCCTATTGTATTTGGTTGAGCCGGCGATCCGGATTAGCGATCCATTTGCCCTCGGAGGTTAAATGGGAATATGCGTGTCGTGGAGGGCAGAGGATAGAGTTTGTCAATGGTTGGACGGCAGAAAATAGCGGGATGCGAATTCATGACGTGGCTCAGAAAGCGCCCAATCATTTCGGGTTGTATGATATTCAGGGCAATGTTTGGGAATGGACAGCCGATGATTATGCCAATTACACGAAGGAGAGTGTGGCCGATTCCGCCCGGCGAAATGATGGCTCGCGCGGCGCTGTGATGCGAGGCGGGAGTTATGCGTTTCCGGTATCATTCGCATCCGTTTTTTTCAGGCAGCCTGGCCACGGCGCAATTGCACGAGCTCAAGACCTTGGCTTTCGGGTCGTTATTTCTCCTGAGTGAATTTCCAAAAAAAACACTATGAGTTTTATAGCGCGTGATTGTATAAAACAGCCCGAATGCGGGTAACATTAGCTCGAAAAGCAATCAACTCGTAGTTAACCTTGATATAGGTATACATAAGAATGTAATTATCGATCATAACAAACCGATCTGCAGCAACTACGCCGTAGAAGTGTTTACGCTTTCAAATTCTGTGAGATGATGCGCGCGGCGCCGTGGCGCACGTAGCCCACGCAAAGCGCCAAAGGCGCTGCGGAGGCCGACAGCCCGAAGCCAGCCCGACCCGACACGCCACAGGCGTGACGGGGCACGCCCAAGTGATCGGTCGTCGTATCGGTGTGTTTTTAGTAGAAATTCTCGTGCTATCGTATTAGATTGCGCCGCATTTGTAAAACAGCGGTGTCATGGCTAAAACCAAATCTTATTTTGTCTGCCAATCGTGCGGCTACAAGTCCAGCAAATCGCTCGGACGCTGTCCGGAGTGTATGACGTGGAATTCGATGGTCGAAGAACAATCGGCTACGGAATCGTCCTCGGCACGCACGCCGGATAATATACTCAAGCAGTTCGGCGCGGTGGACGCTTCGACGTATGCGGATTTTTCGGAAACGCCGCAAACGCTGGATCGCATCGAAGTGCGACCGGATCACCGCTTAGTTTCCGGTATCACCGAACTGGACCGCGTGCTGGGCGGCGGTATCGTCAAAGGGTCGCTTGTTTTGGTCGGTGGCGAACCGGGTATCGGCAAGTCCACGTTGCTTTTGCAGATGGCGGCCTATCAACGCGCCAAAACGCTGTACGTCTCCGGCGAAGAATCCGTGCAGCAAATCAAATCGCGTGCCGAACGCATCCAGGCTCCGCACGGCGGCATGCTGGTCGTCGCGGAAACCAATCTTCATAAAATCCTGCAGCATATTTTGCAAACCAAACCGCAGGTCGTCGTGATTGACTCCATCCAGACGCTGTACCGCGATGAAATGGAAAGCGCACCGGGCAGTGTCGGGCAAGTGCGCGAATGTACGGCCATCCTGATGCATCTAGCCAAAACGCACGGCATTTCGATATTCCTCGTCGGCCACGTGACCAAAGACGGTATGATCGCCGGCCCTAAAGTTTTGGAACATATCGTAGATACCGTGTTGCAGTTTGAAGGCGATACCAATCATCTTTTTCGCATTTTGCGCGCCGTAAAAAATCGTTTTGGTTCAACCAACGAAATCGGAATTTTTGAAATGCGGCAGGAAGGTTTGGCCGAAGTAGCCAACCCATCGGAATTATTTTTATCGGAACGCTACCTCCATCATTCCGGTTCCGTCGTAACGCCGGTCGTCGAAGGTTCGCGCGTGCTTTTGGTCGAAGTGCAGGCGCTGGCCAGCGTGACCAACTACGGCATGCCGCAGCGCACGACATCGGGCTTTGATCTACGCCGCCTGCAACTGCTGATTGCCGTTCTCGAAAAGCGCGCACGTATACCGCTCGGGCAATACGATGTTTTTTTGAATATCGCGGGCGGATTAAAAACGGATGAACCGGCGATCGACCTTGCTGTGGCCCTGGCCGTCGCATCAAGCCACCGCGACTTCGTCGTGGATCCGTATACGGCGGTCATCGGTGAAATCGGACTCGGCGGCGAAGTACGCGCCGTCAGTTTTGCCGAACGACGGGTGCGGGAAGCGCTCAAACTGGGATTTGAAACCGTGATCCTGCCAAAAAGTAATATGAAAGACGTGAGTTTTGTAAGCGGCGTCAATCTGATCGGCATTCGCCGCATCGAAGAAGTTTTAGACGCGGTCACCGCACATACCGGACGCACGGAGTCCTGAGATGTATCTGCGGGATTGGATCATCGCTTTGCATGAAAAAAAACGATTTCCGGCGCATCTTTGTTTGGATACCGGATGCACGCTGGTCATCGAAAAAATCAAACCGCTGGTGATCGTGCTGAATGCGCTGGTGGATAATCTGCGTTCGGTGAGCACACAGGAAATACACATTGATCTGGATGCGCATCAAAAGAAGGATCAACTCGTATTGATCGTACATACTGATCGGGAAACCAAACCGGTTGTGAAGACAATGATCACCGATGCCATGCATGAAATCGGCGCCGAGTTTTATGAAGAATTCATGCCGAAGCAATATTTGAAGTATCAATTGACATTTTCACGATAAATAAAGGACGAAGACCATGGGTCGTATTTTTGAAAAACGTAAATACAAAATGTTTGCCCGTTTTGACCGGATGGCAAAAACGTTTACCCGTATCGGTAAAGAAGTGGCCATTGCCGTCAAACAAGGCGGCCCCGATCCCAATACCAATCCCCGTTTGCGCGCCGCTATCGCCAATGCCAAAGCCGCCAATATGCCCAAAGACCGCGTGGATGCCGCGATCAAACGCGCTTCATCCAAAGATGAGAAAGAATTGCAGGAAATCATCTATGAAGGATACGGCCCGCACGGTATCGGCATGATCGTCGAATGCGCCACGGATAATCCCACGCGTACGGTGGCTAATATTCGCATGTACTTTACCAAACACGGCGGCACGCTCGGTTCCTCCGGTTCGGTTGCGTTTCTTTTCGAACGTAAAGGCGTTTTTAAAATCGGTAAAGAAGGCGTGGACTCCGACGAACTGGAACTGGAAATGATAGACTACGGTGCGGAAGACTTTGCCGTGGATGATGAAGATATCTATATCTATACGTCTTTTGGCGACTTTGTCAAAATGCAAAAAGCGCTCGAAGAGAAAAAACTCAACGTCAAATCGGCGGAATTGCAGTATATTCCATCCACGCAAACGGATGTCAACGAAAAACAAGAAGAAGACGTCATCAAATTAGTCGAAGCCATCGAAGAAGATGACGATGTACAAAATGTTTTTCACGCCATGAAATAATCGCACGGAACGGGTTTTAAAAAAATGGGCGCGATCCTCAAACAAGAACCGGTCAAACTGATCTGCGGATTATTTTGGAATCCGGAGGTCAACCCGGAAACGATCTACCGCGTGATCGAAGCGGAGTGGGGTCCTATGGATGCGCGTTCGCCGGTTTTTGATTTTGATTTTACGGCGTACTATCAAGACGAGATGGGCGCGGTGATCCAAAAACAGTACGTGTCCTTCGAAAAACTGGTGGATATCCAAGCTATAACAGATTACAAAATTCGCTCCAATGCGCTTGAAGATCAGCACTTTACCCGGGACGGAAAACGTGCGGCCAATATAGATCCCGGCTATATCGCCGATGCCAAACTCGTCATGGCGACAACTAAAAATCTGCCGCACCGCGTGTATATCGGAAAAAATATTTATTCCGATCTGCAGATGATGTATAAAAAACCGACTTTTTTTCCGATCAGTTGGACTTTTGCCGACGTCAAACAACCGGCGTTGATCGAATTTTTTAATCACGTGCGCGAAACGTATATCCGGCAAATCAAAACCCTACGCCAAAACGAAGTATGAGCCTCGCCCTGCATCATGTCGTCAAATCCTACGCTGACACAACGGCGGTCAAAGGATTGTCTTTCGAAGTGGAGCGCGGTGAAATATTTGGCCTGATCGGGCCCAATGGCGCGGGTAAAACCACGACCATGCGTATGATCATCGGCATGATCAAACCCGACGAAGGCCGGATCACATGGCTCGGCGAACCTTTGCAGGCGTCGTTTAATGATCGCATCGGATATATGCCGGAAGAGCGCGGGCTCTATCGCCGCAGCCGCGTGCTGGATACGATCGTTTTTTTTGCCAAACTCAAAGGTCTGTCTAAAAAAACAGCGTTGGCCGAAGCGCATCGCTGGCTTGAAAAAACGGAACTCTCCGCGTATGCCACGCATCGTCTCGAGGCACTCTCCAAAGGCATGCAACAAAAAATACAGTTTATCTGTACCGTGCTTCACAAACCGGAACTTGTGATCTTAGATGAACCGTTTTCCGGACTCGATCCCGTCAATCAAAATCTCATGCGTGCATGGATACGCGAACTGGCGGATGCCGGTATGACCGTGATTTTTTCAGCGCACCAGATGACGCATGTCGAAAAACTCTGTCGTCGTATCTGTATGATGCATCACGGCGTACCTGTACTTCATGACACGATCGCAGCGATACGACGTCAGCACGATGACGGACGCATACGCCTGACCGGTTCCGCAGAAGCCCTGCGCGAAGTGCTGAACACGATGGCATGGTCATCCCTGCACATTTCGGATCAGATATTGGACGGCATTCCGCCGGCCCCCATGTCATTTAATCAGATATTACAACGTATTGCAACACTCGACGGCATCGAAGGTATCGAACGCGTTCATCCTACGTTGGAAGATATTTTTTTGAAAGTGACGAAGAACTAGAGCGATGGGAGGCTACATCGGAAGGCATCTGCCTTTGATTTACAGAATTTCATTGTTTGACATAAAAAATTTGCTGCGTAGCCGGGTTAATAATTACACGAATGAGCAGATTGATAACCAAGATAAAAATATAAACTTTCCCTTGGGTACACACACTCTCTTAGCAGCTAGATTCCTCTCGCTATGAAAAAAGTATGTATAGTGATCACAGTCTCAAGTTATTTGATTTCTCCCAAACCCTTTACTGTGTTATAATGTCGGCTTTCGGTAAATCGTGAGCGCGTGTGTCACGCCGCCGTCGCATGCACCCATGTGAACATGACCGGCTAACGTGTCAGGGTGAGTGAGCGTCATGTCAATATCCGGTGAACAATAGGAACCATGCGCATGCCCGGTAAACTGATCACCGTCCATCGTACCTTCGATCGTACCGCTGTCGCCGCCGCCGTCACTAAACTGATCAATCACTCGAAAATAGCCCGATACGTTTTCAGCATCTTGTTCAAGCTTCATCTCAATGTATGAATCGCCTTCGCCGGTAAATACGGTTCCCTCCCATTCACCGGCAATACTTTCGTATGAACTGTCGTCCGAGCAGGATTTGAGCATTCCTAATCCCAGAGCTACGATGATGGTTATCTTCATTGATCTGAGCAGCATAAAAGCCTCACAACGTGATTTGAGCCGTAGCATGATTGCTAGTGCTGGCCTGATTAAAATACGAAATCGGCGCTATTTGCGGCATGAGCAGTGTCACTATAGATTTGCTACACGAGGGACTGAAGAAGATGGATATAAAATAAGCGACACGTACAAAATGTGCTTTATGTCATGTTGTGGAGGGGCTTGTGTGTGACGGTAGTAAAAAAACTCCCCTTCTTACGAAGGGGAGTCGTCCTACCATTAACCGGCGTATTACACCACGGGTTCACCGGGCTTGGCTATTTCGCCGTGGAATGCCCGGATTCCCCAATCAAAAGCTTCTTCGTTGAGCGGGATCATGGCGCATTTGTCTTTGAGCGCCTGACGAATGGCGGTAAGGAATGTATCTTTGGGAAACATCTGAGTCGCCGCCTGGAGTGCGCCGAGCGCGACGATATTTTTGACCATCGCCCGGCCAAGATCCATACCGATCTGAGTAAAAGGAATGCCATACATACGTACACCGTGATTAAAGTTAGGTGGATTGGGGATCACGGAGCTGTCGTATAAAATAATACCATTGGCAGCAACCTGCGGACCAAATTTGAGAAGGCTTGGCGCATTAAATGCGATGAGGACATTGGGATGCGGTGAAGCAGGGGAAAGCACTTCCTCTTCCGCGATGTGTACATCCGCGTAGGACGTGCCGCCGCGCGACTCGGGTCCGTAGCTTGGAATATGAGTTGCATCAAAACCTTCATTGATACCGGCGCGGGTGATCAGCATAGCTGCCGTTTGTGCGCCGTCACCGCCGGACCCTGCGAGCTTCAGCGCGATATCGTGCGGTGCGATGTGGTGCGGGAACGCCGTACAAAAACGTTTTTCCTTTTGCGATGAAGCGTTGATCTTTTCCATCATCTTGGCTGCATCAAAATTCGGTTCCTCCAGCATAAACCACGGTTCGCGCGGCACGTCTTTTTTTACGCCCAGCGGAAATACAGCCGTCATTTCTTTTTCTACCCAGGCTTCCGCTTCCGAAGGTGTCATCTTGAGATGCGTGGGGCATTCCGATAAAATCTCGACGAACGCAAATCCGCGGCCTTCGACCTGAAGCTGCAAAGCTTTTTTGATGGCTTTTTTGGCATGCACGCGCTGTTTGCTGTCGTACAAAGCGACACGTTCGATATAGACAGGCCCGTCCATCTGCGCGAGGATTTCTGACATGCGCAGCGGCATACCCATCATCGTATCGCGGCCGTGCGGTGAGGTGGATGTTTTTTGTCCCATCAGCGTGGTGGGCGCCATTTGGCCGCCGGTCATACCGTAGATTGCATTATTCACAAAAATCACGGTGATGGGAATGCCCAGTTGCGCGGCCTGCATGATTTCTGCCAAGCCTATGGATGCAAGATCGCCGTCACCCTGATAACTGATGACGATCGAATTGGGATTGGCCATCTTATGAGCGATCGCTACCGACGGAGCGCGTCCGTGTGCGGCTTGGGTATTACCTACATCCAGATAATAATACATAAATACGCTGCATCCGACGGGTGAAATCGCGATGGTACGATCCTGTATACCCAGTTCGTCTATCGTCTCGGCTAAAAACTTATGTGCCAAGCCGTGGCCACATCCCGGGCAGTAGTGGGTCGAATGACCTTTGAGTCCTTCACCGTGGGCGTGCCGCTCAAAATTTTCATAAAATACGCTCGTTTTCATGCGATCACCTCTTCCATCGATAAAACTTTTTCAACGATTTCGTGCGTTTGCGGAAGTACGCCGCCAAAATGACGGACATGTTCTACCCGCGGCATCGGCAGTTCGGCTTTGCTCATCGCTAAACGCAATTCGTCCTCCAGTTGTCCGTTGCCGGCTTCGACGCAGATGATCTGTTTGACGTGATACAAGAGCGGCTTGAGCCGATCTATCGGGAAAGGCCACAATGTGATCGGCCTGAAGAGTCCGACGCGCATACCCTGACGGCGCAATTCCTGTACAGCGCCTTTGGCCATGCGTGCGGGTGTATTGGCGGCTACGATGAGTACATCCGCATCTTCGCACCGGAAAAGATCGGCCTGCTGTTCATGATGCGTCATCTGCGCATACTTTTGATTGATCATCAGATTATGTTTTTCGAGATCCTGTTCGCTGAGTTGAATGGACGAAATCAGATTGCCGCGGTGCGCTTCGTCGCCCCATACGGCCCATGCCGGCAACCCGGGTTTGATCATGTGATCCGGCAATTCCACTTTACCGGTCATCTGGCCCATATAGCCGTCACCGACGACGATCACGGGATTGCGGTATTTGAAGGCAAGCTGAAACGCCTGCATCGTAAGATCCATCATCTCCTGCGGAGAAGACGGTGCCAGTACGATCGCATGCGTATTACCGTGACCGAGTCCGCGGCACACGAGTTTGATGTCTGCTTGTTCCGGGCCGATATTGCCCAGTCCCGGGCCACCGCGCATGACATTGACAAACACAGCGGGTAATTCTGCGCCGATCATGTAAGAAATACCTTCGAGCATGAGGCTAAATCCGGGTGACGAAGTAAACGTCATACACGGTAAACCGGCCGATGCACAGCCGTACAGATAGTTGACCGCCGCCACTTCGCTCACGGCCTGCACAAAAACGCCGTTGAGTTCGGGCAATAATTTCGCCATGAGTTCCGAACCTTCGGTAGACGGCGTGATAGGATAACCGTAAAAATGACGGCATCCTGCGAGCAGCGCGCCGATCGCGGAAGCGTACGTACCTTTGATGACAAGCGGTTCGCTCGGTGGCAATGCGATCAGGCGTGCCGCGATATCTTCGGCAGGTTGCGAGGAAGTGGGGCGCGGACCGTTGAGCGAAAACGGATCCACCATTTCGACAAAAGGTTCGTTTTCCAGCGGTCGTAACCCAAAAGGTTCGGGACAGGCGCTGATACAGAGCCCGCAGCCGGAGCATTCTTCGAGATGCAATTCGATCGGTATCATCCCGCTGACGGGATGCACTTCGTGCCCGGGTGTGATGCAGCCTTTGGCGCAGGCTTCGACGCAACGTTCGCAGCCTTTACAAAATTCGGGCATTACAAATGGTTTAGGTCTGGCTTTCATCGCCGTGTCCTTACTTAGAATTATATTTGAATCGTTCGTGCGCCGCGCGCGCAAGTTCTTCCCGGAAATCCGGGTGCGCGATGGCGATCAGCGCGTCGGCACGTTCGCGTAGATTTTTGCCATGAAGATAAGCTATACCAAATTCCGTAACGATATAGTGTACATCGGCCCGCGTCGTGACTACACCTGCCCCCGATTTAAGAGCCGGTGCGATGCGGGATGTTTTCCCGCCTTGTGCCGTAGCCGGCAGCGCGATGATCGGTTTGCCGCCTTTGGCGTAAGCGGCGCCGCGAATAAAATCCACCTGACCGCCGAATCCGGAGAAAATTTTAGTGCCGATGGAGTCAGCACAAATCTGTCCGGTGATATCCACTTCGATGGCGGAATTAACCGCGACCATATTTTCATTACGCGAAATGATGAACGGATCGTTGGTATAATCCGAAGGACGAAATTCGAACATCGGATTATTATCGATATAATTGTAGAGGTGTTTGGAACCGAGTGCGAACGTACCGATCACTTTTCCGGGATGCAGTGTTTTTTTGGAACCCGTAACGATACCGGATTCGATAGCTTGTATCACACCGTCGGAAACCATCTCCGTATGAATACCCAAATCACGTTTGTCGGCGAGCGATGCCAATACGGCATCCGGAATACCGCCGATACCAAGCTGGAGCGTAGCACCGTTGTCTACAAGTTGAGCCACGTATTGACCGATGCGTTTTTCCGTGTCGGTGATTTGCGGGCGCGGTAACTCCGGCAAATCTTCATGCACTTCGACAAGTTTGTGAATTTTGGAAACGTGCACAAAACAATCGCCGAGCGTGCGCGGCATGTTTTCATTGACCTGAGCAAGTACGATTTTAGCGGCACGTATCGCGGCCATCGTAGCCAGCGTTTCCACCCCGAGACTCATGTAACCGTGATCATCCGGCATGGAGGTCTGAATGATAGCTACGTCGAGTTTCTTTTCGCCCGAAGCAAAAAGTTTGGGAATTTCGTAGAGGAAAACGGGGATATAGTCGGCGCGTCCGTCATTGACGGCATCACGATCGGCCGGGCCTACAAATAATGAATTATGACGAAAATGCCCGGCCATTTCCGGTTTGGAAAGCGGGTCATCGCCGAGTAAAAGCACGTGGGTTACTTCGACATCGGTAAGTTCGTCTTTACGTTTTGCAAGCGCACTGAGCAGGACATACGATGTGGCGGCATTACCGCTCGTAAATACACGATCGCCGGGTTTGATGGCCAATACGGCCTCTTCCGCAGTTACCGTTTTGCGTTTATAATCTTCACGCCATCCCATATAGGTGTAAACTCCATAAAATCATTGTCAAATAGCAGGACTGATATAAGGTACAGTATTTGTTTACGGTGCGTTAGGATGGGAATCAAATGATCGGGTGATATTTATCAGGTGCGGAAATGAGAAATGCTAAAAAGTAGGAACTTAGTTGAAAATAGGAGCGAAATACACCATCGGAAGTATAAAAAAGTCGCTTATGACGATGCTGCGGGCAATAAAATCGAAATTGTAGTTCCGTGGCCTTGTTTGCTCTCCAGCTCGATTTTTCCGTCATGCAGTTCGACGATCATGCGTACGATGGCAAGCCCAAGCCCGGTCCCGCCGCTTTCCCGTGCACGGTCTTTATTGACGCGATAGAACCGTTCAAAAATTTTCGGTACATCTTCAGAGGGAATGCCCATGCCGTGATCCTGTACGGTGATTTTTGCATATGAATTCGTTGAAAGCGTAACACCCCGGGTTTCGATTTCGATCACGGAATCCGGTGGCGAATATTTGGAGGCATTGGTGATAATATTGAGAAATAACTGGCTCAGCAGATTTTTATCACCTTGGACATACAAGGGCGGGCATGGGCTCAATTTTATCGTCTGATGCCGCAAAGAAGCGATGGCTTCCCAGTCTTTAGAAAATTCACTGATGATGTCACCGACAAACCAGCGTTGTTTTTCGGTTACGATCTGACGTGCATCACCGCGCGCCAGCAGTAACAAACCGTCCACGATCTGAATGACGGATAACACTTCTTCCAAAAGATCAGACAGTACTTCGACGTAGGCTTCGGGTGTTCGTTCACGGGAGAGCGCCACTTCGATATTACCGCGCAAAATAGTCAGCGGTGTTCGCAATTCGTGAGAGACATTGGACGAAAATTCGTTGATCTGATTAAAAGAGCGATGAAGACGATCCAATAGTTGATTGAGCGTCGTAACGAGGTTTTGTATTTCTTCGTCGGGGCTTTCCAGGGTGATGCGTTGATCCAGATGTTCCAAATTGATGGTATCAGCCACACGGATGATTTCGATCATCGGCTTAGTGATCCGCCGTACAAAAAAATACGCTACGATGGTGCCCAATAAAATGACCACCGCCATTGAAAAAATCATGGTGTTTTCGAAAACGTCAATATAGCGGTCGGCAATTCTGAAATTATGCGCGGCTAAAACATACGCGGCCGGGCGTCCTTTGCGGTGGATCGGATAAATCACACATACGTATTTTTCATTTTCGACATCCAGTAAGACCGCATTCGCTTCCGGCGTGGGTTTGAATGGGTAATACGATTGAAACTCCACATCGGCTAGGTTTCGCGTTTTGCGTACCGTTTTAAATTGATTATCCGTGATAATGATATAGCGTGCGTACGGCGAGATTTTGATGTGTTCGAGTTCTTTCCATTCATCGGAATCTTCTACAGTGATCGAATCATCGGTAAAAGAAACAAACTCAGAGAACCGTTGTGATTCGGAAATAAGATCGGTTTCGATTTTTCCGGTGATAGCCGTACGATAGGCGATATAAAAAACCGTCGAAGTCGTAGCCACCAGAAAAGCACCGAAAGCAATAAAGCCGAGTATGAATTTCCATCGAAGCGATACGCGCATCTAATCCGGCTCCTTGAGCATATATCCGGCACCGCGAATGGTGTGAATCAAAGGCTTACGGGTTCCCGTATCAATTTTTTTGCGAAGATAGTTGATATAGACGTCCACGATATTGGTTCCCCGGTCAAAGTGGATATCCCATACGTGCTCGGTCAGTGAAGTGCGGGTCACAAGGCGATTTTTGTTACGCAGTAGATACTCAAGTATCGAAAATTCACGATTGGATAATTCGATCCATTGTCCGCCGCGGGTAACGCGCCGTTCGGAAAGATTCATTTCCAGATCATCCACGGTAAAAAGATCCAGCGTACGCGATCCACGGCGCATGAGCGCGCGTGTGCGTGCAAGAAGTTCGTTGAACGCAAACGGTTTGGTCAGGTAGTCATCGGCGCCGGCATCCAGTCCGGTGACACGATCGTTGACGGTTTCACGTGCTGTAAGCAGGAGTATGGGCAACGTGTAACCATTGGCGCGTAAGTCGCGGCAAACGGAAACGCCGTCTTTATTAGGTAACATCCAATCCACGATCAGCAAATCGTAATTTTCGACTTCGGCCTGTGTCTGACCGGAGCGGCCGTCATATACGATATCCACGGCATTTCCGGCCTCGCTCAATCCGCGCTGAATGAAGGATGCCACTTTGCGGTCATCTTCGATCAATAAAATGCGCATAACAATACCTTTTCGATTGGAAAAATTTACATCTAAAACAGACGTAATGCAACGCATTGTGAATTAAAAAACATTAATGCGCATGCAAGGATGATATGCTTTGCGCCGCCTCCCCCTCGTAAAGTAGAACGTGTTGAAACGAAAAAAGGATTATACCGTCGTCCAATAGATTAAAAAACTTAGGGCTCATTCTTAAAACTATTTAATGCTTCATTAATCTGGTTTTAATGCGAGGTATGTACATTGGGATCAATCTTATCAAAGGAGAAGCGGCTTATGAATCCGGCGCATATGCATCTTTTATTAAACCACATTCCGGTATTGGCTTTAGCGGCGGCGACAATCTTATTGATCGCAGCGCGATGGCGATCGCAAATAGAATGGACACGATTGAGTATGTACTTTTTTGTAATCGCGGGTGCGGTATCCGTGCCGGTTTTTATGACCGGTGAGCCGGCGGAAAAAATCATTGAAAACATCGGCGGTATATCCATGATGCATTTGGAGTCTCACGAAGATTCAGCGGTAGCGAGTTTGATCGGGGCTTGTATTTTGGGGGTACTGGCCGTGATAGGGCTTTTTTTTATTGAACGGGTACACGCCCATCGCTTGATATGGGCGACCTTTTTGATCGTTGCATTGACGGCCAACGGTTTGATGGCATGGACAGCCAGTCTCGGTGGCAAAATTCATCATACGGAAATTCATAACGGCTACGCTCCGTCGCAAACACAAAAAAAGTATGATGATGATTAAAATATTTTTTCAGGAGAACTAAATTATGAAACGATGGATTGTTTACTTACTGCTCTGTGCTGGCTTTTATTTTTGGCCTGTGTACGGGCAAGAGAATAATGAAAAAGACGATGCCCGTCCTTCGGTTTCCGGTTACGCCCAGATCATATATTCTCAATACCTCAAAAATCAGGAACATGATCGCCAGAGCGGGTTTGATATAAATCGTGTGCGTTTTGCTTTTGAAGGAAGCGTCCTTCCTGATCGTGTACATTATGCCGTGGAGTTTGATCCGCAAGGGTCGCCGATCCTAGACGACACGTATCTTGATTTCATGATCTCTAAAAATTCAAAAGTCCGGCTAGGTCGGTATAAAATTCCTTTCGGCGCTGAGAACCCGACCGGTGAAGACGAACTACATTTCATCGAAAAAAGTAAAGTGGTCGAATCTGTCTTTTCCGCACGCGAAGTAGGTATTGGTACATATTATGAGCAGAATTGGATTGTCGGTGATGTCGGATATTTTCAAAAATCGGAAGACGAGCATATCGAACGCGACGTCATCGGGCGAATCGGTTTTAAACCATTCGGAAAATATATTGAAACCGGCGGTTCGGGGTATTACGAAAAAATTCATACCGATTCGACCAATTTTGCCATTCATCGCATCGGCGCCGATCTGACGTGTGAAGTCGGACCGATCAAAATACAGGGCGAATACATACGCTCCAAAGGTACGATGGAAGACAAACACCTTTCCGGATACGGGTATTATGGATACGGGCAATACACCCACCATATCGGTGATACCCAAATTTCGTGGGGCGTGCGGTATGAATTTTATCAACCGGATAAAAACAACAAATCCGATCAGGAAAGAAAGTATGTCGTAGGTTCTACGATCGCATTCCATCCGAGAATGCGGGCACAGGTCAATTTCCAACATATCCGTGAGAATATTGAAACCAATAATCAGGGACAAAATAAACTGATTGTCCAATACCAATTTAGTTTCTGATCAGAGGGCATTGCATGTTTAAAAAGTACGGCGTACTCACAGCGGCTTGTATTTTCGGTATAGGCACGTTCTCAGTTTATCTTTTCGGAGAATGGCATGAAATACAAGATGAAGGTCTGCGTTGGTTTTTAGAATTGCCGCACATGACCTTATCTTTTTTTCTGATCATCATGCTTCCTTTAGCGGTCCATCAGATGGCTATTCTGATTGAGCGTAAGAATGAGACGCGGATGTTGTGGACACGATTTATGGTGGTCGTCGTGCTGCCGTATATCGTCGTGGCGACCTATCTGGCCGCCGAATGGGATGAGATCGAGGAGGAGTGGTTGCCGTGGTTGATCAAACCGTCTCATTTTCTGATTGTACTGATCAATGGGATTATGATTCCGGGCATTCTGTGGCTGATCATCAATAAATTCATACAGCTTTGGGATGAACGCGAGCGTTTCTTAAAACGCATTGTCGAGTTAGAAAATGAGTTGCGTTCATTTGTACATCCCGAGGTGTACAAGCGTATTTATGAAAAAACTTCGCTGGAAGCTACCGGCGCATTTAAAATTATCATGGCGGACATGCAGGGATTCACAAAGTTTTGTGAAGCTCATTCGGCTGCAGAGGTTGCCAATCTGGCTAATGAATTCTGTAACTTGATGGACGAACGTATTCGGCAAGTCGGAGGAATCACATTATCCTATGCCGGTGATTTGGTGTTTGCGCTTTTTGATGAACACATTGCAAGTGACGATATCGTAGGGGTGGCTAAAAAAATGCAGGAAACGTTTCGCGCGTTTGCACAAGCCAAATTTCCGGATTGGGATACGAACCTCAATATCGGCATTCATTATAGCCGGGATATCGTACTAGGAACAATAGGCGGCGGAAGTGCACAGAAACATTTTACGGCCAATGGATTTGGCATCTGCGAAGTGTCGCGTATGTGTTCAGAAGCCGATCATGGGCAGATTCTCGTTTCGGAAGCATTTGCAGAAACCGTCACGAGTGACCCAATACGATCACGTCTCATAGGAATTGCATGGAGTAAACAGCCCAAAAATATTACAGTGCCTCCGGTTATGTTTGAATACCGTTTAGTTGAAATGAAATAACTTAAACGGTAAAGGTGGGACTTAAAATTTTTTAATACCTGATTACGCCGATACCGGAGACTCCTGCATAATGCGCTCGATATCCTGGCACACGCGTGTGATGAGGTCGCCGATTTTTTCGCGAACATTGGGTGTGAGCTCTTCGCCAAATTCAAAATTGGCGCCCTCTATGCCGTAAATAATGACTTCCGGAACGGGATGGTGTAATGCTTTGGCCAATTCGATAGCCTCGGAAATACTATAGGCATGCGAAGAGTAATTGAAAAAATTACCGGGTATAATATCGGCATTAGCCCGAAGCCTGTAGATGGTCCCCGGTATGTTATCCGAACACACTGTATCTATGATGATAACCCATCGTGCATCGGACCATACATCTTGCAGCGACGAGCCGTCGCCGTTATGTTCGATGACGCACACATCCGGTAAACACATGTCCGCTATGGCGCGCGCCACTTCGATACCGGCGCGATCATCCCGCCGGTATTCATTGCCGATGCCGATCACGACGACCGATGCCGGCGTTGTGATAACATTATATTCTTTCATAAGCCGTTCCTTTAATGGTGAATAAAACGAACGGTGCATTTTATACGTGTTCGATCATGTCCAAAATCTGGAGCCGTGTGGATTCCAGGCGCTGGGTCACGATATGCGAAAACCGTTTGAGCAATTGGTATCCGAGTTCATGATCGGATTCGCATTTGTTGCGCAGGCATCGTCCATCCAGTGCTATAGCTAATGTCAAATCCAAAGCCCGCGCATCAAATTGCCAATGGTACGGCGGGATGAGCCATGACCATCCGAGGATATCGCCTTCGGTCAACGTATGTATGCCGATGTGACCGCGACCGGGCGATCCGATTTCTAATGCAATCTTGCCTTGGCGGATCAGATAAAATTCGTTAGCCTCCTGCCCTTCGCGAAAAATAATTTGTCCCGTATCAAACCGCACATTGGATGCACAACCGATGATCAATTCAACGTGCTCGGCTGACATATCAATCAGTAACGGGTGCTGCATCAGAAAAAACTTCAAATCTTTCATAGTGGTTTTCCGTCTTAAAAATAAGCGCCGGCATAACAGACACACCCGGACATCAAACGATACAGCCGTAAGCTGTATGTAAACGAATCGTACACGTACTCGGGTCCTGGATATCGGGGGAAGGCGGGAACGTTATGCCGGCAAAAGTTTTCATACACCGGACTCCTATAGTCCTGTAACTTAAGATAAGGCTAATGACTCGACTGCGCGACGACGTAGGTCATCACGATGTGTGATATGCGTCAGCGGTTTAAGTTAAATGGCCCTAAGTTGTTGAGATTTATAGAAGTTCAAAGTATGAGGGGGGAGGGGATGCTCAAGGCTGAATTTTTATACGTTCTTTTTTAGGGAGTTTTTTGACGACTTCGTCGTAGGAATGATCAATCATTAGAAAAATTTCTTTATCCGGCACGGATCCGTCCAAATACACGCTATTCCACAATTTTTTATTCATGTGGTATCCCGGTTGAACGCCTTCGTAACGCTCGCGCCATTCGATGGCTTTTTCAGGATCGGCTTTGAGATTGATAAATTCGGCAATATGGGTATTGATGAGAGCGAAAATTTTTCCACTGACCCGGAATACCAATGTTTCGTGATCAAACGGAAAATCCTCATCGGTTGATTTTTTCTTAAGACAATATGTGCGGATCGTTTCGAGATTCATGATGCGTGAGTAATTTTAGTTTGAATTCACTTCGTAAAAAACAGAACCCCGCTTTTCAGCGGGGCTCAACGATTTCCGGGAACCCCCGTAGCACGTCGCTAGCGGGCATCACCGGAGGTTCCCATTAAGTTATGCTTAATACGGATCACCTCCTATCCCCAGGGTTGAAACTTCTCGCCTGAAATCGCCCTGAACAATTTCACGCGAAGCGTTAATTACGTATTAAACTTACAAGCTATCCTTTCCATTGTCAATACTCATTTTTGCAGATGACGCTCCTGTTGAAGTATTGTTCTGAAAACATCAGTACATACGGCTTGCAAAAAAACAAGTTCTCGCTAAGACGCTAAGTTTTTAATTACAATCGAAACATTTTTTATCTTTGCGGCTCTGCGAGAGGTTATTATTGATGGTAGCTTCAGTAGGTGCACGACACCTCGGTACGTCGCTTCGCTCCTACTCGGTGTCAGATAGCATGCGCCGAGTTGAGGGTTCTGTAAAGACAGAAAACATATTCTCGCTAAGACGCTAAGTTTTTAATTACAATCGAAACATTTTTTATCTTTGCGACTCTGCGAGAGAATTTTATTGATGCTATCTTCAGTAGGCGCACGACACTTCGGTACGTCGCTTCGCTCCTACTCGGTGTCAGATAGCATGCGTCTAGTTGAGGGTGCTATATATATAATAATATAGACAGAAAACATGTTCTCGCTAAGACGCTAAGCCTCGAAGTGCAATCGAAGCGTTTTTTATCTTTGCGACTCTGCGAGAGGTTATGATTGATGGTAGCTTCAGTAGGCGTACGGCACCTCGATACGTCGCTTCGCTCCTACTCGGTGTCAGATAGCATGCGCCGAGTTGAGGGTTCTGTAAAGACAGAAAACAAGTTCTCGCCAAGGTGCTAAGTTTTAAATTACGATCGAAACATTTTTTATCTTTGCGACTCCGCGAGAGGTTATTATTGATGGTAGCTTCAGTAGGCGCACGACACTTCGATACGTCGTTTTGTTCCTACTTGGTGTCAGATGGTTGTTGATGAAGAAATGATGGGAGAAGCGGTGTCCCGCGTGAGGGATGTGGAGGGTGAGCTCGCGTACAGGCGCGAGCGAAGACCCCGTAAACGCGCCAAAGGCGCGTGCGGAGGCCGATAGCCCGGAGCAAGCCCGACCCGTCACGCCGCGCGCGTGACGGGGCACGCCTAAAAAATGAATATCTATAATTTATTATGCGCCGGCTTCGTCGCGTAAACCGAAACGCATCGGATGCGGCGGAAGATTGATGATTTCATCCGGATAAAACGATACGATATAATCAATCACGCCGCGTACGGACGTAAACGCAACCGGTTCGCCGTTTTCATTGACGATCGGGATATGGCGTACATCGTGCAGTGCAAGGATACGAATCGCCGCGCTAATAGGGTCGTGCATTTGCAGACACTGCGGTGCGACACGCATATAGTCATCCACTTTAGCGGTATCAAAATCCGGCGTCTCGTGTGCGATCTTGTACAATAAAAAACGCTCCGTCACGGTACCGATCAATTTTTTGTCACGCACAACCATGACGCAGCCGATATTGCGATCGGCCATCTGCCGCACCGCATCTTTGAGCAGGCCGCCGGACTCCACACACAAAGCCGCGGGCGGATCCAGGACACCGATCGGACGATCAAAATCTTCGGGATCAATGCCTTGCTTTTCACGGGCTCGTTTTTTTTCGGATGAACGCGGTTTTTTTTCTTCGGTATCAAGCCGGACATGCATTTTGGCTAAAATGTGATCCAAGATGTCTTCGAACGTGAGAATGCCGCTCGGATCTCCGACCTGGCTGAGTACGGTGATATTGCGAAATCCGCCGAACGTCATTTCATTGAGCGCGTACTCCGCCGAATCGTCGGCATACAAACAATGCGTATCAGTGCTCATCAGGCGCGTAACCGGCGTATGTGAAAACTCCATATGCATCGCGATCAGATTGCGAAGAATGGTCCGCTCGGACAGCGTTCCTATCAATGCGCCTTTGTCACGCACCAAAATACATCCGCTTTTGGTTTGCTCCATCATCGCGACCACATCGGCCACGGTCGCATCTTTTTCTACATAGAGCGGTTTGCGGGGATTGAGTGAATCCACACGGGCTTTGGTAATTCCTGCATTCATGGTAACCTCGCCGTTAAAATGTCCGTTGAACGGACCGTTGATCTATCGCTTTTCCAGTTCTCGCATCCATTCTTTTTCGATCATGCGCCCCACGTCATGCATTGAAATCGGTCGGTATGATCGGCGAGAATTTTCTTTTTATTTTCATCCGTGCTAAAAAACAAACCCGTAGCCAGCGCATCCGTGTCGCGTCCATTGGTCCCGACGATAGTCAGGCTTTGGAACTGTGCCCGTTTGGGTTCGGCTAGTTTGGGATCGATCAAATGATGGTACACGCGTCCGCCGGAACGGAAATACTGTTCATACGTACCCGACGTCGCGATCGCCTGATCATGCAGTGTCACGATAGTCGCCATCACATCGGCACGTTCGGGATCGCGCACACCGACACGCCAGCCTTCGCCGTCGGCTCGCTGGCCCAGTGCGACGATATCTCCTCCCAGATTGATCAGCGCCTGCGTGATCCCTTCTTTTTTCAAAACTTCGGCGGCACGATCAGCGGCATACCCTTTGGCGATACCGCCAAGATCAAGCCGTACGTCGGGTGATAAAATTTTTACCGACGCCTCGGAGCCACTCGTCACATGAATAAAACGATGCAGGGACAGTCCGGCGAACCGCTGCCATACGTCTTGCGCGGGCGGCTCCGTGCGATGCTTCACATCCCAGGTATCGCTCACTTTTCCCAGCCCGGGCTCAAATCCGCCGTCGGTCACTTTGGACCAATGCAGCGCCCGTTCGATCAGATCGGCCGTTTCCGGTGCAACGCGAATTTCCGCGCCCGTCACCGCCGCATTGATACGTCCGACATCGCTGGCCGGCGAAAAATATGTCAATAGACTTTCAAGTCTCTGTAATTCCTCAAACGCCGCTTCCATGGCGCGATCGGCCCAGCGCGCATCGTCCGACACGACATGGATTTCGCCGATCGTTCCCATCAGAGGGCGCGTCATCGTGTACACACGGCGTCTTGATAAAAGCAATGGTCCCAGGCCGGCTCCGGCACATACCAGCAGCATGGCGCCGCTTGTTTTGAGAAATTGTCTTCGGTGCATAAAAAAAACTCCGTTCTTATTTCGTCGGTGCAGCCGATCCGGCCCACGGCATTTTTTTGCGAAAGGCTTCCCGCGCTTCGCAATGACCGCCGCCGCAGCTTCCGTCTTCATCGCAGTGGCCGCACGACGGCTTATGGTCAAAAAGATTTTTAGTTTTCATACGGCGTGCGATCATCTGAACGATAATCCAGAACGCGCACAAAAATGCCGATGCAAAAACGGGCAAGATGTATTTGGCTAATTCCATAATTTTAATTTGAGCTGAATAATCCGGCGAATCCCATAAACGCCATGGATAAAATACCGGCAATAATCAAACTGAGCGCCGTACCCTGCAGTGTTTTAGGAATATCCATAATGCGTGTTTCTTCACGAATACCGGCCATAATCACCAGAGCGAGCGTCATGCCGCCGCCACCGCCGAGCGCATAAAACAACGCTTGCACCAATCCGTATTCTTTGGACGTCTGGAATAACGCAATGCCGAGAATCGCACAATTGGTCGTGATCAGCGGAAGATAAATGCCGAGCGCACGAAAAAGTTCCGGGCTTAGTTTTTTGATAACCATTTCCAAAAACTGCACGGTGCTGGCAATCACCACGATAAAACTGATGAGCCGCAAATACGGCGCATACACAAGTACATAGGTATTAAGAGCCCATGCGCAAATCGCCGTAATGAGCATTACAAAAATATTGGCCAAACCCATACGGAATGCCGTCTCAATTTTATTAGACACGCCGAGAAACGGGCAAATGCCGAGAAAATTGGCCAAAGTAAAATTATTGATCAGCAGCGCCGAAATAAATATCCAGAGGTATTCGCCCATATACGCCTACACTTTCGCCGTTTGACGGCCAAACTTGATCCAATTGATCACAACCAACAGCGAGCCGAGCAATAAAAACCCGCCCGGCGGTAATATCATAATAACCCACGGTTCGAACGCGTCACCGAAAAGTGATACGCCAAAAAGCGAACCATTGCCTAAAACCTCACGGATGCATGAAAGCGTCATCAATGCGCCGAGAAAGCCGAGTCCCATACCGAGTGCATCCATTACGGCAAGCCACGGCGGATTTTTGTATGAAAAAGCTTCCTGCCGCCCGAGTATGATGCAGTTAACCACAATCAAGGCGATGAACGCGCCAAGTTCTTTATGAATTTTAGGGAAAAAAGCTTCGAGCGATTGATCAACTGCCGTCACAAATGTGGCGATGATCACAATAAAAGTCGTGATGCGTACTTGTTTAGGTATCCAATGACGCAACATGGACACCAAAAGGCATGAGCCTACAAGAACAAATGTAGTGGCCAGTCCCATAGCCAGTCCGTTGATCGCCGAATTGGTAACGGCGAGGGT
This sequence comes from bacterium, assembly GCA_013360215.1. Classification (NCBI taxonomy): domain Bacteria; species bacterium. Next base: position 124,312 of record JABWCP010000007.1, read on the forward strand.
AGGGCACATGCCCAGTACGGCAACAAATGTCGGATTTTCTTTCCACAGGCCTTTGATCAATTCGTGTGTTGCGCGTCCGCTTTTTTCAATCGCGTTCATGGTTGTTTCGGATTATAAGTAAGATTGTTCTGCTGCATGTAATCATCAATGGCGGTTTGCCATCGTGTCATGGCCTTTTGTAAAGCACGAATAACAGCTTTCGACGATATGGTCGCGCCGGTGATCGTTTCGACCTGATTGGGTTTGGTTTTTTTTCCGGTCTTTGCGGCCTCGATCTCCGGTTCGACCGACAGCGCTTTAAAATTGGCGACGAAGTTTTTGTCTTTGATGATTTTATCGCCGAGCCCGGGCGTTTCTTTATTTTCGAGCACTTCAAATCCGACGATGATTTTTCCGTCGGCCTGATACCCGTAAATGATTTTGATCACATCCGCAAAACCGGGTTCCGATGCAGGGATCGCAAAACCGACGACCGATTTTTTTTCATCGTACCCGAGAAATATACGATCGCCCTTTTTGGCTTCTTCGCCCTGCGCTTTTTCAAGACGGTCGTTTTTTAAAACCAATACTTCATAACTGCGGCAACCCGGTACGACGCGATAGATGGCTTCCTGCAGCGCTTCTTCCTTATTCTGCTCGATGATCGGCAGCGTCGAAAAATAAGCGACCACTAAAATCAGTCCTGAAAAAAATCCGGCCACGGCCAGCGTCAGGATCAAAATCAATGAGCTGGGTTCGGCTTCTTGCGGCGCTACGGGTGTTGCGGGTATATGTTGATGTTCCATAATTTATTTCGTTCCGTAAACGCGATGGCGCGTAACGCGGTTGATCAACGGCGTTACGGCATTCATCAGCAATATGGCATACATCACGCCCTCCGGTAAACCGCCGAAGATGCGGATGAGAACTACTAAAATTCCGATTCCGCTTCCGAAAATCCACATGCCGCGCACTGTCATAGGCGACGTCACAGGGTCGGTGGCCATAAAGACGGCGCCCAGCATCAAACCGCCGGAGAAAAGCATGTGCATCGGTGAAGGATATAAAACCGGGTTGACGATATATAATATACCCGACAGTACGACGGTAGCAGTCATGATAGAAACCGGGATGTGCCAATTGAAAATTTTTCGATAGGCCAGATATACGCCGGCTAAAAGTATAATCACGCCGCAGGTTTCGCCAAGCGACCCGGAGGTATGGCCCAGCATAAGCTGTGATAATTCGGTGGCTTCGTGCTGAAACTTCATACTCGAAAGGGGTGTGGCGCTGGAGATTGCATCTAACGGTTCGCCGTGAAAAAAAGGCCATGCCAGATTAGTACCCCGCGCGGAAAAATATCGTCCGTCCGGCACCGACCACGTCGTGATCGCCGTGGGAAATGCGGCTTGCAGAAAAGCACGGCCTACCAATGCAGGATTAAAAATATTTTGTCCGAGCCCGCCCCATATATACTTACCGATCATGATCGCGATCAGTCCGCCGAGAAATGCCATCCACATCGGAAAGCCCGGCGGTAAGGTCAATGCCAGCAAAAGTCCGGTCAATAAAGCACTGCCGTCGAAGAGCGATTGGTGACGCGGATTCGATCCGGACAAAAGCCATTCGGCAAACATGCATCCGCTCACGGCGGCAACCGACAGTAAAATCACACTCAGTCCGAAAAAATAATACGCGGCTGCCGCGACCGGCACCAAAGCGTAAATCACTTGACGCATGATCCAAGGCGTCGTCGCTTCGTCATGCAAAAACGGCGACGTGGATAGTGTTAATTTGGATTGGGTTTCGATGACGCTTTCGCCTTTCTTTCACGTATAGCATTTTTGGCAACCCGAAAACTCTGTACTAAAGGAATTCCCGAAGGACAGACAAACGAACACGACGCGCATTCAAAACAATCCATCACGTGCTGTTCTTCCAGTTCATCATACAAATCTTTACGTGAGAGCAGCCCCATGAGGGAAGGATTGAGAAACATCGGGCACACATCTATGCAGCGCCCGCACTTGATACATTGGTATGTGGAAAGTTCCTGCACTTCGTTATCTGTCAGGACAAGTACGCCCGAAATGCCTTTGGTTACGGGTACATCCAACGTTTTTTGCGCGATGCCCATCATCGGCCCGCCGAGCAAAATTCGAACGGCATCTTGCGTAACGCCGCCGCACCAATCGATCAGATGGCGAATCGGTGTACCGATCGGCACCATAAGGTTAGCCGGTTTGCGAATAGCCGGACCGGTCACGGTCACTACGCGCTCAATCAGCGGTACGGCATTTTCAAAATATTGCGCCAGTGCTACCAACGTACCGACATTGGACACAAGTGCGCCGACATCCAGCGGTAATTTGCCCGACGGCACTTCCGTTCCCAGTACCGCTTTGATCAACATTTTTTCTGCGCCCTGAGGATATTTGACCCGGAGCGCTACCACTTCATAATCGCAATTTTGTTTTTTGATTTCTTCTTGCAACGCTGCGATCGCATCCGGTTTGTTATCTTCCACGCCGATTACGACCCGCTGTGCGGGAACAAAATGTCTGAGTATCGTGAGACCATGGACCAAGTCGGCCGCAAACTCTACCATGATGCGATGATCGGATGTAAGAAAAGGTTCGCATTCGCAGCCATTGGCAATGATCGTCGTACAGGTTTTTCCTTCGGGGATGGAAAACTTCACATGCGCGGGAAATCCGGCGCCGCCAAGGCCTACCAAACCGGCGCTCTGTACAGCGGCGATAAATTCTTTGTGCCCCATATTTTTCCAATCCAGCGGTGGTCGCTGCGGTACGGTCTGTGCGCTGTACGGATCGGCTTTGATACGAATAGAGTACACCAGCAATCCGTTGGGATGCTCGCCGAGTTCGATACCCGTGACGGTACCCGTGACGGGCGCGTGCTGCGCTACGGATACGAAAGCATCCGGCCTCGCGATCACATCGCCGCGCGTGACGTGTTGGCCTTTTTGTACAAGCGGCACCGACGGTGCGCCCGCATGCTGCGCAACCGGAACGGCGTATTCTTCAACGAAGGGCATGCGTTCGATCGCAAGATCGGCGGTCTGATCTTTATAAGCTTCGGGATGAATCCCGTGGCGAAACGTCAATCGTGACGACATGTTTTCCATTATTGTTTTCCGCTCGCTTGATATCCGGAAAGCGCTAATAACTTATCCCGCAACTTGATGCGAGTGGATTCCAGATGATTTGATTCCTGTTGTTTCAGTTTGGTCTCATATTCACTACGCAGTGTATCGATGGCCGAATTATGTTTTTCGGACCATTCGGCATCCCAATGCGCACGTAATTTGACCGGGTGGGACGAAAGAAGGCCGGCCATTTCGCGAAGTTGTAACCACGCATCATAGACGACCGCACACGTTTCAGCCAAGATGCCCGATAGTAAATAGAACACGCCTTCGCGTTCATAATACGCGGTATGTTTAGCACGCTCTTCAGCGGAAGCCAACCATGTACGAATATCCAAACTTCCGGAAGAGGGTTTGCTTACCGGTGAAAAATGCGATTTCCACATCGGCTGAAGCCAGGCCCAGTCGGCAAAGGTCACGTTCTTTTCGGTTACAAAATCCAATTGATAATCGGGATTGTGATCAAGGTGTAATAATTCAGCCGCTAATTTTTTCTTCGCGTCGGGGATGTAGCGCAACAAAGGAAATACACGGGATTCTACGGACATGGCGTACATGTCTTGCAGTTTGAATTTTTCTATCATCATCGGTGTATGCACGCACATCATGGCCGGCGTTTGACTGCGCAGACAAGCTGTAATACTGCGGTACATGTCGGCCGGATAGCCGGGGGATACATGAGCCCACGCTGTTTGACGTTGCGCAAAAAGCATGGCGTTCAATCCCATACGATCGTACATATTTTGTTTGCCACCGGTGGCGGGCTCAGTGACGATCCATTTGATCGGCAAGCCGCTATTCATAAGCGCGATGATGTCACCCGCCGGCATGGCATCCAATACGGTCGCATCCGTCACTAAAAGCAAAGGCGGTGTAAGATTCTTTTCTTCTTCCGTAAGATCATTCCAAGTGATGGCCGCAATTTGTATATCGTGTTGGGACGGCAAATACGCATTTTGTAATTCGAGATCGGCACGCCGTAAAAGTTTGATATTATCAATGATGTGGCGCATTTGCCCGAGGCCGATACCGCGGACGAAGTCCGGAGCGATGGCTTCTGAAAAAACCATGACCGGCACGAGGAACGGATTATCCGGAAATTGCCGTGCCCATGCCAGAGTATCATTGCCGCTGATTACCGCCGAATACCGCGCACGTCCGATACCCGTAGGTCCTTTTGTCAAAAGCCAATACAGTTGTTTCAAGTCACGCAGAAGATACACGGCGCGTTCGATCCACACCGTATCGACGACGCCAAATCGTTGCGAGGAACCAAGTTTTCCGATCAGGGCATCAAGCGACATGCGTTCCGTGCCGTGTTCGGAAACGGCGGCCAGTAGATGTTCGGTACTTTGTGTCGGTAAAGCGTCGCGCAAAATATTTTGCAATTTATCCGTAAGATTTTGGATGCGCTTTTCTATCGCGGACGTGTGCGTAAGCATACGTGCCTGTGCCGTCGCTTCGACAGCGGCCGTGATCAGGTGCAACGCGATTTTTTCCGCCGGTTGGTCCGTGCGTCGGTTGCCGAGTTGCGTCATATAATAATGACGGCTCAGAAATAAGGCGGCCAGCGGATTGTAACTTTCGTTATCTAAATATTGTTTGACCGTGGCTCCGGGCGTATCCGGCAGCGCTTCCCAAATCCGGTACGAAGCTTGTAACTGCGCTTCCGACGCCGGATTCACGGGCTGCATGCTAAGGGCTTGTTCTGAACACGATGCAGCACAAATGCCGCATCCATTGCAAGCATGCGGATCTACGGCCAATGAAAAAATCAAGCCGCTGCCTTTAGCATACTGTTCCGGTGTTTTGAAAAATGTTTTGGTAATCACAGCCGGAAGCGGGGCAAGATATTGAGCGACGTCGTTCGCTTGCGCGATCAAATTTTCTTTTTTGGATGAATCCATTTTCATCTGCACGGCCAGTTTTTCGGCGGCCACAGGAAGCAGGTCGCATAACGATGGGTTGTTCTCTGATACCATCGGATGCAACAGTTTGGCGAGATTTTTGATTACCGGCGGAGTCATTTCTGTCAGCGATTTTCCGGCCCGTATCGTTTGTTCGACTGCCGACTGTACGAGCGTCTCTGTCGAAAGAGCTACCATCGGCAGAGCGGATTCAGGGCAATATACGGCACATTGGCCGCAACCGGTGCATGACTCCGATTTTAACACCGGATACATCGCCCGTTGTGCTGTGGCATTGTGAAACGCCGACGTCGCCGAGGGTATGACCGGTAAGGCATGAAACGGATCGGCCGTCATGGCTTTAGTTTGACCGGACTCTGTAAAAAATCCGACACGATCATAAAATGAAGCCACACGTGAATACGGTGCGCCACGATCTTCGTAACGGCGTACGATACCGGGAATGTCAGGCGAAGTCGCAATCATTGTTTTGGCTGATTCGTCGAGTCCTATCGAACGCGCATTCAAATCCGGAAATTCGCGATGCAGGTTTTGAAAATGAATTTGTTGTTTCGGATACGAGGACTTGGTTCCGGTAAAATCAAGTTGTATAAAAAACTGACGGCGTCCGCCCGTGCGCATGTGTTCATAAATATTCGCGACTGTTTTTTCCGGCATGTCATAAACGTCCGTGCCAAATTGACCGGAAAACAAAACAGGTTTTTCACGTTCATTGATTGACGGATATTCCGGGTACGGCGGCGATTTTTTTTGCCCGGCATTTTCGCCGGCTTTTTGTAATGCCGATATCGTTTCGCGATATAACGGTCCCTCCTGAACAAATCCTCCGGACAGAGGTTCAAGTACGGCCACATTTTTTTTACCACTGATGGCCTCGCAAACTGCGGTACCGGGAAAAGGCTGCCACACGCGGATATTCGCTACACCGGCTTTTATTTTGGCTATTTTGAGTTGTTCTGCGCCGGACCGAAGTGCGGCAATGACAGCGCCTCCGGAGAGGATGAGCTGTTCGGCTTTTTCTGAACCTAAAGTTTCGACGCTTTTATATGGACGACCAAACTGTGTTTGAAATTGGTCCCACGCGGCATCGATGATCGGTGCGGCCGCTTCGGAGAAATACACGCCGCCGGCCGCCGCTTCAAACGCATGCATCAGACCGGATTTATCGGCGCCCAACATAACCGGATAGTCGCTATGAAACCAGTTGGTGATACGCCGCCGCATTTTTCCGAAAATTATTTTTTGTCCGGATGTCGGTGTTTCGATCATATCATCGGGATCGCCAAGATAAGTGCGTAAGGCTTCTTCATTTGGAAAAGTAACATGGCCCGCCGATGAGTTTGTCATATCGGCTAAAACCATTACCGGAATCATCGTCAGTTCGGCTATACGATGCGCCGCTATGATCATATCGGCCAATTCCTGATGGTTTGCCGCTATCAATTGTATCCATCCGGCTTCACGGGCCAAACGACGTACTCGTGTATCGCAAAACGATCCTTCTCCGTTTTCATTTTGTTCACGTTCAAATGCCACGAGTACTACGGGCAAATGACGACGAACGCAGGCGTGCATCATTTCTGTATCTTGAAGGAGCGCCTGAAGTGTAACTGTTGCAGAGGCGCGAATACCCGAAGAAGCCAATCCCATCGCCTGCCCAAGATTGCGGGCCGATACGTGCAGTAGCGGTCTTCCGAAAATATTTTGCCCGCTTTCGTCGTGACCGGAAGCCGTCTCCGTCAAAGCCGATGCGATGATATCAAAACACGCCGCCGCCGTCGTGGTGTTGGTCAAACCGGCGTAAAGAGTATAATTGTTCTTATTGTGCATCATAGTTCCTCAGGTAAAACTTCCACACGCCCTATCGGTAGCGGCGTTGCAGGCGCTTTTTCAAATTGACGGCCTTCCACCCACACGATGGCTCGTGTCGGGCAACGGCGCGTCGCGTCGGGGCGCGCTAATACATTTTGACTATAATCAATCACGGGCAAATTATTCTTCATCTGGATCAAACCCGGCGCTGCATCGGCCACACACCGGGAGCACGCATTGCAAGCTACCGAACACCGTTCCAATGCGGCATCGCCCTCAAGCAGTGAACGGCACTGTACGATCAGTTTCTGACTGACGGGCATGATGGTAAAAAGTTTTTTGGGGCATACATCCACACAATCGTTGCACGCCGTGCACTGGATGGGATCGACGACCGGTAGACCGTCGCTATTCATCGTGATCGCGTCAAAATCGCAGACCGATTCGCAATCTCCGAGACCTAAACATCCCCATACACAATCTTTCGTTCCGCCGGTAACCATCGCTACACTGCGGCAGGTGCGTTTTCCATAATAGTCGGCCTGGTTGTGGCTTTCTTGTTTTCCACCGGCACATAAAAGACGTGCTACGCGTTTTTCTTCAAAGCCGGCGGCCACACCGAGGAATTCCGCGATTGATGCTACCGCCGAAGGTGAACTGACGGTACACTTGCCCGGTTTATTGATGCCGCCGACGACACTTTCTGCAAATGCACGGCAACCCGGGCGACCGCATGCGCCGCAGTTGGAACCCGGTAACATAGATTCGACCTGATCAATGCGCGGATCTTCTTCGACACGCAGCTTTTTATACGCGAACGCCAGTACCGATGCGAAAAGCAGCCCGAGCCCGACCATGATCGTTACAGCTATGATGATTTCGGAAAACACGATAAATTCTTCTTACGTAACAAAAGTTGTTAGTTAAAAACGGCAGCCCGCTGGATCAACGCATCCAATCCGTCTTCCGAAAGATTGAGCGGTAATCCGGGGTGAATACATTTAGCCGGACATTTCTCAGCCGCTTGCACGATATGCAAATAACTTCCGGCACGGGCGTCGCCGATATACGCTTGTTTAGCGCTGTTATACTTAAAAATATTCGGATTCAGGTTGATGCATTCATTACAACTTGTACAACGTATCGTTTCAAGCCAAGCTTCGTTGGATATGACCGGTTCTTCCTCCACCGGTGCAGAAACCGTCGGTGTATCGGACACCGTAGCCGATGTTTCAGCTTTGGACACACTTAAAGAGGGTACGGATGAAGGCGTGTTGTGCACAGGCAAAGTATCCAGATCCAACAGCACCGCTGATAATTTTTCCATCGCACTGCGCGCGGTTTCTTCACGCACTTTTTCAATTTCACTTTGATGAAGCGCATGCAGCGCGTCCAGTGCCCGTTCTTTTTCAGCCGTCATTTCAGTTCGGGTTTTTGCAATCGCCCGCGCAACGTGATAACTGTTGATGCCGCCGAATTCCTGAATAAAATGCCATGCATCCAGACGATCCTGCGCCATCAATACGAGCGCATGATCAACCGCCGTTTTGTGTAAAATCCCGTCTTTATCGGCGGTCCACACATAAGGGATTTTGGTATATGCTTCCGATGGAGGCAGCGCGAGATAATCCGCGAGTAAAACAAGATCCGGTGTCCAGTGCGAAGGCGGCACATCCATGAAGTGATGCGTCATCGTGTCATCCAACACAAGATGATCGGCAAACGTGAAAGGCAATCGCAGCAAGGTTTCGGTTTTATCATATTGCGTGGCGGTCAATTCATACACCGGCCAGTCGCTGTCAGCTTGGGGATTGGCTTCCACACTAAATCGGCTGCCCCATTGAACGCCGCGTTGCGGATCGTAGGAATATTCGGGGAAAGCGCGGCTTTCTAATGCGGAACCCGATGCCAGCAGTGCGTGTTCCGATACCGGTGCCAACATATAAAACAACGATGGTGCCGATTGAGACAATCCGGTGCGGATACCGTGAAACACTTGCTCGGGATGAACCATCGCGGCCTGATACACATACGCCTGGCGATGTGCGACCGCCATCGCGGCCAGATCATGAGCAAATGAGATAACACCTGTCGGCGCCGCTTGGTCACTGTGGTATCGTGATTGCATGACAAAAAATTTGATCGGACGCCGCGAAGCTAAGGCTGTCGAAAAATCATGAAGATGGTCACGCAGGATTTCTTCATCCGAAGCTAAAACGACGACCGGCGCACACAAAGCCACCTCCTCATCGCTCAATGCACGCCAGTCAAATTTTTCAAAATACACATCGTGTACGTCGGCCTCATAACGATCTTGCGATTCAAGTTGCGCGATGCGTTTGGCACGAACCCACGAGGTCATCGTTTGCATGTACGCATCAAACTGCGCTTCGGCCAATCGCAGCGCCTCTGCACTGGGTGCTATGGATATCCGTGCGGAGGTCATGGTGTCGGTCCATGTCATACCGTAACGCGCTTCGATGTCCGGCGTGACGATAAGTAATGCCGATTCTTTGAAAACAGTATCAGGCTGGCTGAGTATCGCCAAAGCTTCAGTTATCCGCTTGCGGCGTGCCGGTGCCATCGGCAAGGTCGGTGATGCCGGCAAAACGCGTGATACCGCGGTAAAATCAACAAACGCACTGCCGTAACCATGATTGCGGGATGCGGCCGATGAATTTTTTGCTTCAGGATTTCTGTGGTCTTCGATGAGAATCATTTCTTGCAACCGCTGACGCAAAACAGCGGCGTCTTTGAGAAGCCGGGTACGTGCATCCGCGACACGATGACGGAGCGCCGATGAAAGCAATGTAAGCGCCATAGCTTTCGAAAAATCATACAAGTGCCCGTCCTTGGGCAAATGATCTTTCAGATGCTTTGCGTCCGATAAAAAAGATTTTTCTGTTTCGCCTTTGAGATGCAATTGTTCGGTAAGTCGCGTGACCGCTGTTTCCCAGATCGCAGTACATGCTGCGGTGCCGCCGTTTTCACTCAGATATTGGCGAATCATTTGTTCTAACCGCAGCCGGTTGTCTTTGAGTATTTTGGCATCGTCCGCACCCGGTGCAAAGGATACTATCGCGTCCTCCAAAAGTTGATTTAGCGTGCGAACGGATTTCGCGTCATCCGATGAAACGGCAATCCAAACGGGATAATCAAACCGAATGCGATCGGTATCGCGGAATGGTAAGAGCAATGCCGGCAACCGGTTTTTGGCGATCGCGCCGGAGGCGTCACCGCGATAAAACGCACGGAGATTTTTCCAGAACAGTGACGTCTGCGAAGGGTCTGCCGCTTTGGATTCCGGGATAAATGGTTTCGCCGCTTTTTCGGATTTTTGTTCCGCACGGGTATGGTCTTGCGTACCGTGCGTCGACGTGTTTCGCAACACGTGATCGAGATGGGCAAACATAGGATCAGGGCTCGTCATGGGAGCTTCCTCATTTTTCATAAAATTTCAAACCGCAAATTTGTCTAATTTTCTGCTAATGATTTTTTCTTGTTGTTTAACACTTGAATTTATTTTATGAGGGTCATTTTTTTTGACTGAACGAAATTACCAGCTTGTATTCTATAAATATAAATTCCGCTAGCAACCTGCATACCTACATCATCTTTACCATCCCAAAAGGAATCATAATATCCTGCTTCAAGAAAGTGACCAAACACCGTACGCACCTCTTGCCCTTGCATATTATAAATTTTAAGAGTCACGTTAGACGCCCCGGGTATTCCAAATGAAATAGTTGTCGAAGGGTTGAAAGGATTAGGATAATTTTGGTCTAATTCAAACTTTGAAGGAGTGAAGTTTACTTTTGTTTTTGATTTTGCTAAGCAAGGTAACGCGTTGGAGTTATTTGCAATAGCCAAAGGTTCATCGCATCCACCGCCGCCGCCTGAACATACAGAAACTGGTGTGCTTGTTGAAATGGTTTGTGAGCCGCTGGACATGGTTAATGTCAAAGTAAAATCATAACTAACCTGTAAAGAAATAGATGCACTTGTACCAAGAATAGCACCATTGCGAGTCCATTGATACGAATTCGTTCCAGTACCGCCGGAAACAACAGCCGAGAAACTCCCTATCTGACCTTTGTTTACACAGGAAGGGCCTTCGATATAAGTAGACAAAGGAAGGTAATACTCACCTGAGTATTCAACTTGTGGTCTTGAATTCCCCGCTGTATTAAACGCAACTACTACATAACTTTGCTTACCAACTAGATAAGTACTGTCAGTCCAAGACGTCACATTTGTACCAACCGACCCGATTAAGCTGTAGCCATTTAGAGTACCATCCCATACTGAATTTGTGGCTTTTCTATAAATACGAAACCCTTGTTCTTGATTCTCTATTATATCAAACCAATATATACCATAAGTATATTCGCTCGGGCAAGTATTATCATTCCAACTCAAAGTACGCGAATTAGGAGAGCCTGATACTGATAGTGAAGTTGGGGTTGACGGGAGTGCAGAACCGGATTTCAGGATCAATGAATTATATAATGCATTTATGGATGGGTGATACTTTGATTCCGTTGAATTAATTAGTGCATTCCTATATGCCTCAATGTGAGTGTCCCCAATTAATTGGCCTAAGACATTGTAACGACTGATAAATTTACTAATTAAAAACGCAGCAGACAATGATATATCATCATTATCCCCTGTGTAATTGGGTGCTCTTAGTCCATTACCATCCCAAAGACTATAAAAAAAGCAAGCAACAGCGCCCTCGACTTTTTTATTGTTTCTATCTGGAAATAGTATTCCTTGAGAATAATCCATAAATTGATAAGTCGGTGACGGTCCTGCTTCTACATCGTAACTGCCCCGTTCAGGAAGTGATGGCTGTTCGACTGAATACCAGTACATGTGGGTGGCAGCAGCATAAAACTCAGCCCAGCCTTCATTCCAGGCTAATGTATTGTTTGTCTCTTTTGAGAACCAGTGTGAACTGGAATAATTGGCATCAGCTATAAAGCCGACACGGTCATATTCTATAAAATGCCCATATTCATGATAAGCGGTTTCCGTCCTTGGCGATACATCAAAAACAATGCGCGGTGCATTGATGTTTTGACCGCCGCAATTTCCTGGTTGACAGAAAAACGCGCCATCAACATTCCTAAAGTAATAACGAACCTGATGTGGCGTATAATTTAACTGAGCTATGCTAAATTGGCGAGCTCTGTATAAATGACGAAGAGCGCTACCTTGTTTATCATTAGTTTCGAGATCACGAGCAGCAATGACCGACGTAGTCGCACCGGAGATGTCAATCTTGACAGAATTTGAAATAAGTGGTACCATTTTAGCGCCGTTTCCAAGATCGGCATCATAACCTGCTGCGTTCGCGTTGTTTGCGTAAACACGTATTCTTTGAGAATAGTAGTTGGCCGGCTGTGAACTTGCAAACGTAAAGCTGAAATAGTAGTAGCCATTGTTATCACTGATATCGTAGTCAACGTGCAGCGTGTTTCCTCCATAATATGGCGTATAACCGGTTGTTAGATTATCATCATAGTCCCAATCCAGATAGACTCCGACCGCTGGAATTCCTTTCATGCCATAAGGGTAATAAGGATGGTTGTATTTTATTTGCCCGGAAATCTGAACGGTGATATAATATGTTGATTCGGTCATCTCTTGGTTTTGAATTTTTTGACCAATACCTCCGTTTTTAAATGTGGTATCCATTGGAATATACGAAGCAGTAGCTTTCTGTTCATTCTCAGACCTATTAACTTCTATAGGCCATTGGGTATACTTGATACTTGGCTTAGTATCATAATTTGTAACTTCGCCATTTAAGATTTCAATGTAGATTTCAAAACTCTGATATTCAGAGAGTCTATTTTTTTCAGATTCATCATTAGCCGGTTTGAAATGTAATTTGATTTGAAGGGTGAAATAGCCGTCCTCTGCAAAACTGAATTCCCATTTCTTAATAAATTGTTCAAATTTGTTTTTTCGACCTTCACTTGATTTCATGATGCCGCTTTTCAAAATAAAAGATTCAGGTATACTAAAATCGACGCCTACGTCACCGCTTGCTTCCATATTGAGCGACAGGTCAATCGAAGCTTGTTTTTTGTTATGAGAAAGTTTCAAATCGTTAAGTTTAAATGGGCTTTTAGTGTCTTCAGATGCGTAGGTTAGTTTGAATCCAAATAATGCAATAAGAAAAATTAATTTCATAATTCGGGACATAATGAATCTCCTTAATCCTATTTATATGGTTTAACAAGACAATCACTAGGCACTCCGTCATCGACAGGTCCAAACTTTGAACGGGTTTCCACCGAATTGACGAGATAGTATTGCAGACTGTCTATAACATACAGCGAATCCATTCGGAATAGAAAACATGCCAAGATTCGTAAATTGGTAGCATCGCCTAGGTCTATGATTTTCCACATCTGTTCATATACAGAATCCTTTTCAAAGACAACTTCTCCGTACGTAATATGACTTACAGAGTCGGAACCCAAAGTATCTAAGAACGGGGAAGTAATAATAATACTTCCTGCTGAAAGCATAATTATTCCTTTTCCATCAAAAGCGGGCTTGATGCGCGTTTTAACTGTAATTGTGTCGCCAACTTTAATGCTATCGACATTGCAGTTTATTTGTAGGCTCCCGGTTTCAAACACACTAGGACCTGAATAGGGTTCCGGTTCATCTTTATGATTACATGAAATAATCGCATAAGAAAATAAGAAAAGAATTAGCGTTTTCATTTTCCCCCTTTTCTATTGGTTGATTGATTCGGTTTTTTTTGTATTACTCCATTTCATATCTCGTTGTAGCGCTTTGGCCGAGGTTTGATTTTGCTCATTGGGAGGTACGTGATACCAATCTAAGTTCTCTACTCTTGCTGATTCAGCAGTGCTATCTGGAAAGCCCCCACAATCCAAACAATCTTCTTCTGTACATGAGAAGTTTGGTGAAAATACGAACAAAAATGAAAGCAAAACAAAAAAACATAGCATAAAACCTTTATACGTCATCATAAAATTTACTCCAAATTTTCTTACGCTATTTATATCGAATCAAATATATTCTAACTGAAGAATTTGAAATAACATTTCATTTACACCGCAAATTTGTCTAATTCCTTGTGGATCGCGCGCATTTTGTCCTCCGGTGAAATGCCGAGATTGTGCGCACCGTAATCATCATACCGTTCGGCGTTCTTATTCTGATACAAAAGGCCGATCACTTCGCGGTCATGATTGCCCGCCAAAGTTCTGGCCTGATTGATATCCGACGGATCATGCTCGACCACGTTTTTATATATTTTTGTGATCGCGGGGTCAACTTGAATTCCGTTTTTATGCGTCAAAAGTGTGATCGCATCGGGACTGCTCATGGTTGTCTGAAAAAGATCTTTTTGGAAAACCGGGCAACGTTGTAAAACGCGGATAAACGACAAACCGGGATGATTGTAACCGGCTTCGATCGTAGCGTACAGATGCGCCGGATTCCAATCTACCGTCTGTGCGACGAAGGAAACATTGGAGACGCCGAGCGTGGTTTGTATCGGATTGATCGGAGGTAATTGCGATCCGCGCGGTGAGGTATTGGAAACTGTACCTTTATTGGAAGTCGGTGAAGCTTGTCCTTTGGTCAATCCATAAATTTCGTTGTCCAGAAGCAGCACGGTGATATTCATATTATAGCGAATGGCGTGAATCCAATGCGCCGTACCGATGGAGCAACAATCGCCGTCGCCGGTGGCGACAAACACATGCAGATCCGGACGGCGAAATTTGATACCATTGGCTACGGGAAGTGCACGGCCGTGCAAACCGTGAAATCCGTAGGTTTTCATATAATGCGGCAGACGGCTCGAACAGCCGATGCCGGACACAAATACTGTTTTTTCGGGCGGTAATTGTTTTTCGCTGCACAGTCTTTGTACAGCGGTCAAAATGCCGTGATCGCCGCATCCCGGACACCAGCGTGCCGTTGCGCTTTCATAGTCGGCTAACGTGTAATAATCCTCAGGTATATCGAGGACGCAATCGGATTTTAATCCAAACACGGGAGTGCTCCTTTATATGATTTTATTATTATAGTTGACATGGTCAGGCCATAACCGGTTCGTCGTTTTCGACCAGGGATAATTCCTTTTTGATCATATCCAAGATCATGCCCGGACGTATCGGTTGGCCGTGCACATTGGAGAAACAATCCACATCGGTCAATGTGTGAGCGCGCAAGTACCAGGCCAGTTGCGACATCCGGCGGTTTTCCGGCGTGATCAGCGGATCATTCAGATTATCCGAATAGTTGATTTCCACCGTCATGACTTTTTTGAACCGTTTGAAAATATCTTTGAGACCCGGTTCTATCGGCGAGAGGAAACGCAGATGCAGAGACGATACGCGACCGCCCAATGCACGGGCACGATGGACGGCTTCTTCGATCGCACCGAGGGTCGAACCCCAGCCGACGATCAGCAGATCACCTTCGGGATCGCCGTTGACGACCGGCGGTTTGAGTGATTGGAGAAATGCGGCCAGCTTACGGCTGCGCATATCGCAACCGACCTGATTGGTTGCCGCTTCGTACGCGACTTTGCTGCGCTGGTCATGAGCCAATCCGGTGAGAGTGTACATCCCGTTTTTCTGGCCGGGTATCGGGCGGCGGCTGAGGCCAGTTTCTTCATCCCAATCAAACGCCGGAACGCCTTCGCGCCACGGGCTTTGATCAATCGGCGGAGCAAACCATTCCTGATTGATTTGCGGACGCGGGTACGGCTGTACGCCGGTTGCGAGATTGGCATCGCTGAGCAAAATGACCGGCATGCGGAAAGCCTCCGCAAGACGCCGGGCGAGAATGACGAAGTGAAAACATTCTTCGATCGTTGCAGCGGCTAAAACTATTTTTGGGGCATCGCCGGGTTGGCCGTATAGCGCATAGAGTAAATCACCTTGTTCGACTTTGGTCGGTAAACCGGTCGAAGGTCCGCCGCGCTGGACATTGACGATCACGAGGGGAACTTCCGCCATGACCGCAAGGCCGATGAATTCGGTTTTGAGCGCCATGCCGGGTCCGGAGGTGATCGTGATGGCCGTTTTACCGGCATACGATGCGCCGATGGCAAAACCGATTGCGGCGATTTCATCTTCCGCTTGATGGATCAGCCCGCCCGCTGCTTCAAAACATTCAGCCAAATGATGCGATGCCGATGTCGCCGGGGTGATGGGATACATGGAACACAATTCGATGCCTGCGGCCAATGTGCCGAGACTGATCGCTTCATTACCATTCATCACGACAAATTGTTCATCGGTCGCCATCGCCGGTATGTCATATTGAAATTTGAGATTTTGTTCGGCCCAGGCGTATCCCGCACGGAACAGTTTGAGGTTGACGTCCACGACGTCTTGCTTTTTTTTGCGGAAAGTATGACGAATCTGATTTTCGGCTTTGGCCGTATCGCGCTGATAGATGCAGCACAACATGCCGAAAACCCACATGTTTTTGCCCTTGCGCGGATCAGCGATATGCTTCATGGATTCTTGTTCGATCGGTATCTCGATCACGTCATATCCGCGCGATTTCAGATCGTTGAGACCTTCGGTATATTCGTCCTGTATTTTTTTGACATCATGTTTGGCCCACTTGTTATCCAGAAGGATTTTTGTACCCGGGCGAAACGCTTTTTGATCAATGCGCCCATAAAGCACCTGTTCATTCAACGCAACGACCAGGTCGGCTTCGTCGCCCATATTGGTTATTTTTTTGGAGCCAATGCGGATACGAATACCCGACGCACCGGCTTTGGAACGTGCCGGCGGTTGGATTTCGGCGGGAATGATCTCGACGGTCCAAACCCCATTGCCCATTTTGGCGGACAGCATACCGAGCGATTGACCGGCCTTTTGTGCGCCTTCACCGGAATCGCTGACAATTTCTACAATATGTTCGTGAATTAAGGTTTTTTGGACTGAGGCATGATTTCCCCCGGAAGAAGTGGATTCTTTCATGATTTCCTCGTTGATATCGGTTAATAAAGGACTTAAAAAGACTATATCATTACTTTTGTCAGGATAAATGTCGTTTCGGAATTCTCATGAAACAATGACATTAGTCTTGAATCAGCATGACCTTTATAAGGCGAAGTATCAATAGAAAGAAGGGATGAACCGCGTATAATGGAAAAAAATACCCATAACCAATGATGCGAATATTGGAGTTCCAAAAACATAGTTTAGATTTCTCTTTGCGGCTTTGCGAGAGGTTATTACTGATAATTATTTCGGTAGGTACAAGACACTTCGGTACGTCGCTTTGCTCCTACTTGATATCTGATAGCGTGCGCCGAGTTGAGACGCTTATAGTAACAGAATACATATTCTCGCCAAGACGCCAAGTACCCAGAGTACAATCGAAATATGGTTATTGCGGCGTTGTACAAAAACATGTACACATCAAGACGTCAGATGCGCTAAGAATACGCCCACGCCAAAAACACTTTATCCATTCTTTGGCGGGTCTTGCTTTTGTCTCGTTTATTTAATTAAATAAACGCACCTGCCTGTACGATTACTTTATATAGTTGAAAAAATACGTCCGTAAAATAATAAAAGGAGTCCCATCCAATGAGCGTCGGAAAATTTAAAATCGAACCGTTGATGCTATTGTTGGTTTTTGTGCCGATCAGTATTGTATTGGAAGTGATGCATGCCGATCCGGTTTGGATTTTTGTGTCAGCGTGCGGAGCGATTATTCCTTTGGCGGGTCTTATGGGAAAAGCCACGGAGCATCTTTCGCATAGTCTCGGCGCCGGGTTGGGTGGCCTGCTCAATGCGACGTTTGGCAATGCGGCGGAATTGATCATCGCGCTTTTTGCACTCAAAGCTGGTTTGCACGATGTAGTCAAAGCGTCGCTGACGGGATCCATTATTGGAAATATTTTGCTTGTGCTCGGTTTGAGTATTACAGTGGGCGGGCTTAAATTTGACAAACAAACGTTTAATCGTACCGCTTCCAGTAACGGCGCTACGCTTTTGGCCCTGAGTGCAATTGCGCTGGTAGTACCGGCCATTTTTCATATGCTCGTCAAAGGTCATCCCGATGCACATGAACAGGAATTGAGTCTGGAAATCGCCATCGTACTTTTTGTGATTTATATTTTGAGTTTGATTTTTTCACTGCGCACGCACAAACATTTGTACGCCGGCGACAGCGCCGAGGTGCCGCATGAACATGACGGTCCTATTTGGTCAAAAAACAAAGCGATCGGCGTTCTGCTGGCTGCAACGGCATTCGTAGCCCTGATGAGTGAATTCCTTGTGGGCGCCGTCGAACATACGGCTAAAACCTTCGGCATGACGGATGTTTTTGTCGGTGTGATTTTAGTGGCGATCATCGGTAATGCGGCAGAACACAGTACGGCTATTTTAGTGTCGGCTAAAAATCAAATGGATCTTGCGATGAATATTGCTATCGGATCAAGTATTCAGATTGCGTTATTCGTTGCCCCGGTACTGGTGTTTGCGAGCTATTTTTTTGGTCAACCGATGGATTTGATTTTTACGACATTCGAAGTTCTGGCGGTAGCGTTATCGGTTGCCGTACTGGCTTTGGTGACAATAGACGGTGAGTCCAACTGGATGGAAGGCGTTCAACTTTTGGCGGTGTATGTGATATTAGGTATCGCGTTTTATTATTTGCCCGCGCATTAAAAAAACCTAGGATAATTTTGGAGGACGTCGAGCGTTGTGTTTAACACGATACGCCGAGACGTCCTTATTTTTTTTACGCATCGCGATAAAACAGTTATCGGTCATTTCGGCGGGATTACGCAACGACTTAGAAATGACAGACTCTTAGAAAATTTATCAGCGGTGGATTATCCCACTTTCGCGTGTACGGTCAATAAATCATTTCCGAGTATGGCGTGAAGTTGATCGCCTGTCACGACCGGACCGACGCCTTTCGGCGTTCCCGTATAGATCAGATCGCCGCGCTCCAGTGTAAAAAATTGTGAAACGTAACTTACGATAGCGGCGATATCAAATATCATATCCGATGTATTGCCGTTTTGACGGATCGTACCGTTGACAAGAAGTTTGATATCTTGCTGCATGATATTTCCGGTCTGTTCTTTAGGCATAACCTGAGAAATGCACGCCGAGGTGTCAAAGCCTTTAGCGATCGTCCAGGGCCGTCCTTTTCTCTTGGCTTCGCTTTGCAGATCGCGCAATGTCATGTCTAGTCCGACAGCGTAACCGAGTACGTGATGCATTGCATCGGCCGGTGATATTTGTTTTCCGGTTTTTCCGATCACGATGATGAGTTCGACCTCATGATGCATATCGTTGGAAACGGACGGACGTAGGATCGTACCGCCGTCGTATATCAGCGCGGAAGGCGGTTTCATAAAAATCACCGGTTCGGTAGGAAAATCGGGTTCTTTGCCCGCCGGCGTCAATTCGATGATGTGTTCGCGGTAGTTTTGGCCGACGCATAAAATTTTTGAAACGGGTATTTTTTCTCCCGATGTGTGCATAGTGACATGTGCCATGATATTTTCCTTGGGCTTGAATTGTGTGCAATAACTTAGTAAGTTTTTACGCGATCAGGAAGAGATAATTTCTAATCGCACCGTCTGTCTAAATATTGAAAAATTTTTCCGTACATACAGGAGAACCTATGTCCAATAACAATGTCAAAATCCCCAACGCTCAGAGCAAAATAACACGCGATCCGTTTCCGGCTTCCAAAAAAATCTATGTCGAAGGAAGTTTACCGGGTGTGTACGTGCCGATGCGCGAAATACAGATCAATAGCCGCGGCGCGCATGGTGTGAAGAGTAACGGGAGTTCAACCGAGCAGGTGACCGTATATGATACCAGCGGACCGTACACCGATCCGGATGCGCAGGTGGATATCTATAAAGGTTTGGCCGGCGTGCGTTCCCCGTGGATACAGACGCGCGAAGTGCAGGCATTGGAGGGGATTTCCTCACAGTACGGGCGTCAACGTGAAAACGATCCATCGCTGGATGCCATTCGTTTCAAACGTACACGCAAAGTGCTCAAAGCCAAACCCGGAAGCAATGTATCGCAAATGCATTACGCGAAAAAAGGCATCATCACTCCGGAAATGGAATACATCGCTATTCGTGAAAATCAAAAACGGGAGTCGGCGATAGCAGAATATGCGAAACAACATCCCGGCGAACATTTTGGCGCTTCGATTCCGCCGGTGATTACCCCGGAGTTTGTGCGCAGCGAAGTGGCGCGCGGACGGGCGATTATTCCGGCCAATATCAATCACCCCGAGATCGAACCTATGATCATAGGTCGTAATTTTTTGGTCAAGATCAATGCCAATATCGGTAATTCGGCTGTGGCCTCGAGCATTGAAGAAGAAGTGGAAAAAATGATTTGGGCGATCCGTTGGGGTGCGGATACGGTGATGGATCTTTCCACCGGAAAAAATATACATGAAACGCGCGAATGGATACTCCGGAATGCACCCGTACCTATCGGTACCGTGCCGATCTATCAGGCGCTCGAAAAAGTCGGCGGTAAAGCGGAGGAACTTACCTGGGAAATTTACCGCGAC
This sequence comes from bacterium, assembly GCA_013360215.1. NCBI lineage: Bacteria > bacterium. The sequence goes on from JABWCP010000007.1 coordinate 144,793, forward strand.
ACGCTGATCGAACAAGCCGAACAAGGCGTGGATTATTTTACGATTCATGCCGGTGTTTTATTGCGGTATGTGCCCCTCACAGCCAAACGTGTGACGGGTATCGTGTCACGCGGCGGTTCGATATTGGCTAAGTGGTGTCTCGCGCATCATAAAGAAAATTTTTTGTACACGCATTTCGAAGAAATCTGTGAGATCATGAAGGCCTATGACGTGAGTTTTAGTTTGGGTGACGGTTTGCGTCCGGGTTCCATCGCCGATGCCAATGACGATGCGCAGTTCGGGGAATTGGAAACGCTCGGCGAGCTTACGAAAATCGCATGGAAACATGATGTGCAGACAATGATCGAAGGGCCGGGCCATATCCCGATGCACATGGTGCAGGTCAACATGACCAAACAACTTGAAGTGTGCGGTGAAGCGCCGTTTTATACGCTGGGGCCGCTGACGACGGACATCGCGCCGGGTTACGATCATATCACGTCGGGTATCGGTGCAGCGATGATCGGATGGTACGGTTGCGCCATGCTGTGTTACGTCACACCCAAGGAACATTTGGGATTGCCCAACCGCGATGACGTCAAAGACGGCGTGATCACTTATAAAATCGCTGCGCATGCCGCCGATTTGGCCAAAGGCCATCCCGGAGCGCAAATTCGCGATAACGCGCTGTCGAAAGCGCGGTTTGAATTTCGTTGGGAAGATCAGTTTAATCTGTCGCTGGATCCGGATACCGCGCGGGAATTTCATGATGAAACGTTGCCGGCGGAAGGCGCCAAAGTGGCGCATTTTTGCAGTATGTGCGGCCCGCATTTTTGCAGCATGAAAATCACTCAGGACGTACGCGATTATGCTGAATCCATTAAGACGGATGAAACCAAAGCGCTAGAAGTCGGTATGCGTGAAAAAGCTGAAGAATTCAAAAAAACCGGATCCAAAATATACGTTGAAGTATAACACGGCTAGCGGCCTGAATAAAAAACGGCGGCTTCTAAAATGCGTATGAAACGATACGTTGGGCGTGAAGTAATCACGGTATAAATTTTGTAGTTTAAACCGAGTTCCTAGGCATGCTGTTGAGATTTAAGAGTATAACAACATGTGTTACAAAATCTCTAACAGTCGTTAATATATACCGGCATTATTCCAAAAGTCGGCACGATCATTTTAATACCCATGAATAAACCCGATCGCAAATTCTGGATCATAGTAGCCGCGGCTTGGTTGCTTTTGGGTTTGCTCTACAGCATACAATCCTACCATTATCGCGTCACCATCGGTCGTCCCGGTGATTTGCTACCGTTACTTATCAACGATATAGGCTTTTTTTTCCTATGGGCGTTGTTTAGCGTTCCCGTCATTCGATGGATTTTGCACTGGCCGATTCTTCGGAGCAACTGGCAACGTCGGTTACCCGTTTTTTTAATGGCCGGTTTAGTCATCGCCTTTTCTCAAAAGGGATTGTATGATGCTTTTTTGCTGGTTGCATACAGTGAAACGACACAGGGTTTTCCTTGGGAACGTTGGTACCGCTCGGTGATCGGTTCTTTTGAACTCGGTTTTTTCATTTACGTATCCATGATCTTTGTTGTGCATACGTGGATTTATCATGTCAACCTACAGCGTGAGCAACTGGATGCCGCCGCTTTGCGCGAACGATTATCACAGATCCGTTTGCAGGTTTTACAAAGTCAACTGCAGCCGCATTTTCTTTTTAATACGCTAAATACGATTTCCGGACTTATTGACGTTCGTCCTGCGGATGCAAAACTGACGCTTGGCCGACTGGGAGAATTGCTTCGCATGTCGCTGGAATCGGATCAGTTAACCGAAGTAACACTTCAACGTGAATTAGATTTTTCGCAAGTGTATATGGCTATCCAGACAACCCGTTTCGGCGATCGTCTGACTTATAAATGTACCGTAGATTCCGCGATGCACGGGGTGTTGGTTCCGACGATGATGTTACAGCCTTTGCTGGAAAATGCCGTGACGCACGGTGTGTCGAAAGTTCCCGGCGCCCATACGATTGAGTTGAAATCATGGCGTGATGGGGATACGTTGTGTTTGGACATAAATAATAGCTTTGAAGCTACGGCCAATCCGGAACAAACACCGGGACTGGGCATCGGTCTTACCAATATCCGTGAACGTCTCCGGCAATTGTACGGTGAGAAGGCTAAGTGTGAACTGGCGGTGCATGCACACGGTGCGCACGTTACGATCAGGATGCCGTGGCGCACCTCCGACGGGAACCAAGGATAATATCTATGCGCGTACTCATCGTAGATGACGAGATGCCCGGGCGTCAAGCCATCAAAGATCTCCTGCGTAACGAATCGGACATGCACATTATCGGTGAAGCAGGCGACGGCCACGAAGCGGTGCGTCAGATAACCGAGCAAAATCCGGATCTCGTTTTTTTGGACATTCAAATGCCCGGTTTGGACGGATTTGGTATTGTTCGCCAGATCGGTATCGAACGCATGCCGATGACGGTATTTGTAACGGCCTACAGCATGCATGCACTCAATGCCTTTGATGTGCATGCTATGGACTATGTGCTCAAGCCTATCCATCCGGAGCGGTTTGCGGCGTGTTTGAAACGCATTCGCCAGCTGAAAATACCGAATGTACCGGCCATGGTCGGTGCGATGACGATGGTTCAACAAAAGTATCCTTCACAAATACTCATTCGCTCCACCGGAAAAATGGACGTGATAAAAACTGACGATATTCGCTGGGTGGAAGCGCAGGGTGACTATGTGCAAATCCATACCCGATCGCAAAAACAACTGATGCGAAGCACGATGAGTGGGTTTGAAACGCTTCTTGACCCTTCCGTTTTTCAACGTATCCACCGATCCGTCATTGTTCGGGTCAGCCTGATCAAAGAGCTCCAACCGATGTTTAACGGTGATTATAAAATCAAATTAGACGACGGTACGTCACTTTCGCTAAGCCGTACTTACCACGAAAAAGTATTACACTGCCTCAACGGTTGATCTCCGAACCAACCTGACCTTTCAATTTCTCATCGCAGGATCCTCACGGTTCAACCTGTTTTTCTAACGTATTATCGCGTTTGGATAGGACGGCGCGGTTTCATCGCGTAGGTTGGCCATGAATAGATATAATAGGAGACGCGTATGAAACGATGGTTGTTACTATGGATTTCAACGGTATTTGTATCGGTCACGGCTCAGCAATTTACCAAAATTACTACCGGGCCGGCCGTTAGCGACGGCGGCGCTTCGCGCAGTGTAAACTGGTTTGATTATAACAATGACGGGTACTTGGATTTATTTGTCAGTAACAGTGGCGGCGCTAAGGGAACATCGGACTTTTTGTATCGCAATCTCGGTGCTTCAGGAAACTACGGCTTCAGTAAAATTATCCGTGGTCCTGTGGTTACAGACTTCGGGCAATCCGACGGGGCGAGCTTCGGCGACTATGACAACGACGGTGATGAAGATGTTTTTGTGGTCAACTGGTACAATGAAAATAATATGTTTTATGAAAATGGAGGTGCCCCGTATTTCCGCTATTCAGCTGTTACGACCGGTGCTCCGGTGACCGATGGCGGCTTATCGGAGACATGTGTATGGGGCGACTATAATAATGACGGGTATCTGGATTTGTACGTAACCAATAGCGGCAATGCCGGTCTCGCGCAGGCTAATTTTCTGTACAAGAATAACGGCAATAAAACATTTACAAAAATTACGACAGGCTCACCGGTTACCGATGTCACATTTACTCGGGGCGCTAACTGGATTGATTATGACCGGGACGGAGATCAGGATTTATTTGTAGTTAATGAGAATGGGCAGGATAACGCACTGTATAAAAATACGTTGATCGAAAACGGCACAGAAAGCTTTTTGAAAGTGATTGGGGTACCTATTGTGTCGGATGGAGGAAGTTCCATGAGTGCCAGTTGGGGAGATTTAAACAATGATGGAAACCTTGACGTATTAGTTGTCAACGGCATCGGAGAACATGAGTTTTTGTATCTTCAGAATAACGATCATACCTTTACCAAAGTCACAACCGGTGATCTCGTAAACAGCGGCGGCTCGTCCATGGGCAGCGCACTGGGTGACTTTGATAATGATGGTGATCTCGATGTGTATATTACGAATTCTTACGCCGGGACACCATCCGTCGATTTTTTATTCAAGAACATGCTGATCGAAAACGGTTCTCTTTCTTTTCAAAAAATTACGACAGGCAGTATCGTAACGGATCAGGGTGACGGCTACGGTTGCGCATGGGGCGATTATGATAGAGACGGTGATTTGGATTTGTTTGTTGCCAAAACAGCGGGCGAAGATCAGAATAACGCGTTGTACCGCAATGATAATACGACCGGTTATCACAGCGTACAATTTCGATGTGTTGGCACGATGTCCAATCGCAGTGCAATAGGAACTATCATCCGCGTAAAAGCGGTTATCGGTGGTCAAGGCCGGTGGCAAACACGCGTCGTCGAAGGTCAGAGCGGTTATTGCGGGCAGTCACAGATAGCCCATTTTGGATTGCATAATGCGACGACAATTGATTCGGTAGAAATTACCTGGCCGCGCGGGGATGTGGATATTTATACCGGCTTGTCTTCGGATAGTATTTACGTGTTGACGGAAAATACCGGTTATGGGACGTTAGGCTTTTCTTATAATACGGAACCGATTCAATCGCAAACGCTTCGTGATACTACGGTGTTAGAAGACTTTGGGCGTATATCTTTTATTTCACTCACGGATTATTTTTACGATCCCGATTATACCGATCTCAAGTTTTCGGTATCCGCGATTACATCGGGGATTACGGTGAGCCTAACCGGCGACAGCCTGATATGTAATAGCGTAAAAGATTTTTTCGGTTCGGTCAAAATCGCCGTACGTGCTACCGACGATGTCGTAACTCTCTATGACACGCTGACCATAACAATCGAGGATGTCGCCGAACCCATACTCCGACCGGCTGTGACAGTGTCCGTATTTCAGAATCCGGTACTGTCATCGTATGCGGATATTATCGTGGTGAGCACACTAGATCTGGATACCGCACCATCGCTTCAAATACAGATACCCGGCGGATCCGGCGACGTATCGCTTTCATTGCAGGCTATTTCGGAGTCGGCGCGTATTTTCAAAACATCGTATAAACTGCAGACCAACGGTACGTACACGTTATCGGCGGGCATTCGTACCTATCAGTTGTTTGATACTACGATTAGCCGAAGCTTTACAGCATCGCTTGCAAAAGTCGGCCAAACTCAGATTGCATTTTCACCGGACGAACGTTCACATCTGACTGTACCCGCGGGGCAATCCTATGGTTTGGATTGGATTTTGGCTACGATCGAAGAAGCTGCCGACGAAATAGTATATAACTATCAGGCAAAATCATTGCCGCCGCATACCCGATTTGAATATGTTGCTGATATGAGCCAAATGCCGGCGGGAATGCGTCCGGTGATTTCACGTTGGGACGGTGTTCAATGGGTAGTTCGGCCTTCGATCTATAATGAACGCACACATATCGTTTCAACAGAAATTTCCGAGGCAGGTCAATTCAAAATTTTATTTGTAAACTACGATACCCCATCGGCTATCATACCGGAAGATTTGCAGCTTGAACAAAATTATCCGAATCCATTTAACCCTTCTACGCATATCCGATTTGCTGTTCCGGAGGCGTCGAACGTCCGGCTTACTGTATTTAATTTGCTGGGTCAAAAAGTGAGAACGCTCATCGAAGACTACCGTTCATCCGGTTCGTACGGGGTTGTCTGGGACGGGCGTAATGATGCCGGATTGGGCGTTGCCTCCGGAATCTATGTATATCGTCTGGAAGCAGCCGGCCGAATCGTTTCTCGAAAAATGATGTTGATCAAATAACCCAAATTACCGGAGACGTTATGAAAAAATATATTTTATGCTTTCTTACGCTATGGGTGCTGTCCTGCGGCGGAGATTCCGGCAGTTCTGTTTCGTATAGTGAAACGGTTGAACGCGGTGCAACGGCCTTAAACGAAGGTTCTTATGCGGAAGCGATCAAGCATTTTTCAGAAGCTGTCGCGATGCATGCCGATCGGCCTGAAGCCTTTGCGGGTTTGGGGTGGGCATACCTGTTTTCGGATAGCGTGGAGGCCTCCGAAGCGGCATTCTCTGATGGCAGCATGCTTGCCAATCCCGGAGCGGATTTGCAGGCCGGATATGCGTTTTTATTGGGCGTTCAAAAAAATCACGAAACTTCCAACGCGCGTATCGTTAGCGTATTGGCCGCCGAGCCACAGTGGTCTTTGAGCTACGGCTTGAATATTGATTACAAGGATTTGTACCTGCTTAAAGCGGAAAATCATTTTCTCCTTGGTGAGTATAGCCAAAGTGTATTGGCTGTCAAACAGATCCAATCGTCGTTTATCGCCAATACCAATACAGCGGAAGGCATTGCCCAACTGGCTGCCAAAATAGAGTCCCTCAAGCTAACTACGGAAGCGACACCGCGGAGCATACTTTGGTGACAAGGGTATCCATCGTAATATAGTTTTCCGACCTTTCAAGAACGCCCGCCTCAATTGAAGCGGGCGTTTTTTATGTCCTAAAACACCTTGTTCATCAAACAAATTGCCGTTTTCGTCAAGTGGGGTCCCCCAATTACTTGTTTTGACCTTATGTTAGTGGCGTGTTTACAAACTTATGGGAGAACAAGTATGCCAAACACAATATCTGCATTATTGCACAACCGCTTCATTCGGTCGACTTCTGCATTGTATCGTCTTTCTTTATCAGCGGGCAAAAGTTTTATCACATAACCGCGCAAGTACCTCCCATAAGTTGGCCGGCGAAGACGTTCACCGGTCGGCTTGCGCGGAGTTTTTTGCGTTTATTCACGTAGGTTCGGTTCTCATTATCATATATAACAAGAAAGGAAAAACACATGAAACGAATTCTGTTCACGTTTGGCGCGCTGATCGTCCTCGGTGGATCGGCATTTGCAGGAATCCATAGCGTTCCTGCATCCGCAGAGGATATTCAAGCTACGTATCCCAATCTGGTTATGCCGGAGGATATGATTAGCGGTGAAGTTAATTGTATGCTTGTAGCGGGCGATGTATTGTACGTCGGCGGACGATTTGAAAAGATGGATCGCCGCGTAGTCAATAACGTCGTCAAATGGGATGGCACCAAATGGTCCGGTCTTAATAAAGGCGTGGACGGTGTAGTATATTCGATGGCCATGATCGGTACCGATTTGTATGTAGCCGGTGATTTTAGTTATGTCGATGTCAATATCGAAGCCGGAAAAATTGCCCGATGGGATGGTACTAAATGGAATGCGCTGTCACCTCAGACCGTAGATCGCCAGATTTATGCCTTGGCCGTGTTGGGCAATGATCTCATCATCGGTGGAAATTTCCAAAAAGTCGGCGGTACGATCGAAACCAAAGGTGTTGCCAAATGGAACGGCAAAGCTTGGAGCGATGTGGGTATGGCCAAATTTGACAGAACGGTTTTGACTCTGACAGTGATGAATAATGAAATCTATGCCGGCGGTTTTTTTACGCTTGTAGGTGACGAGCCGGCTACTTCCGTGGCTAAATGGGATGGTAAAGCATGGACGGAAGTCGGCAATAAAGGTATCAACGGCACGGTGACATTCATGACCAATGACGGGAAAAATGTGTATGCCGGTGGAAAATTTATCAATGCCGGCGACGGTACGGTGCTTAACCGCGTAGCTATGTTTGACGGGCAAAAATGGCAACCTCTCGGCGAAGGTGTGGATGGTGATGTAAAATCAATTCATATCTCCGGAACGGATGTGTATGTGTCGGGCACTTATGGAGAAGCCAAAGGCGGTACCGCCGCTGCTCCGGCAAAAGAAGAAACCGCTAAAGGCAAAGATAAGAAAAAAGGCAGCAAAGAAGATAAAGGTAAAGCCAAAGCCAAAGGCCCGGTACAAACTCAGGGCATCGCTAAATGGGACGGCAATGGTTGGACCGGATATCCCGTGATCGGCAAATATGCTGTTGGTACATTTGCTTCCGCTATGTTTAAAGGAACATTGTATGTCGGCGGAAACTTTATGGCCAATGAAGGCGCCGTCAGCACGGGTACCGCCAAACTTGAAAATGGCGCTTGGGGGCCGGTTTCTAAATAGTTGAGACTGATTGAGTACATCGTATGAATAACTTGAAGGAGCTATGTTGCTATAGCTCCTTCATATTTAATAAAACATGAGGACGGAGATTTAAATACATGAAATGGATATATTTTTTTCTGATTTCTACTATGGCGCTTATGATAGGGTGCGACACTAAAAAGTCTAACGATCTGACGATACCGGATGTGACCAATGTTTTGATCATGTCGCCTGTGGTTGATTTTACAGAAGTGGCCAATACCTTTCCGACTTACACGAAAGGCATTCAATACACGACGTGGAATTGTAATGATTCCGTGCCTTCACCGGCTTATATGAAAACATTTGACGCCGTGCTGTTATTCAGTAATTATGGCAGCAGCCGCTCCGTTGCTGTCGGCGATAGTTTGTATGCATATGTGATGGATGGCGGTGCCTTAACCTTGGGTGTGTTTTATAATTACCATCGTAGCGATACGACGATTACGCAGTACTGGGGCGAGCTGGAGACCATCGATCCTTTTATCGGTAATGGAAACTATTATGGTTACGATACGTTGTCTTTGGAGGGCAATCACGATTTATTAAATGGTCTTGATACACTAGTGACGTATTATCATGCAAATAATCTTCGTATTCGCAGCGGTGCGAAAGTGGTAGCTTCCTATGGCTCGGGCAATCCGGCTATTGCGTTTAATAAACCTAACGGGAGAATCGTTGCAGTGAATGCCTTTCCGGCTGAATTTAAATACAATGCTGTAACGCGGACGGAATTTTACCGTATATGGGAAAATGCGTTATTATATGCCGCATGGGGAACTACGGATGATCGTCCAAATGATCATATGCCGATAGAGACTACAAAAACGAACTTGATGGAACGTCAAACCGAAAGTAGTGCAGTACGATAAAGCGTATCCGATCAATCTAGTCAAGACGAACTTATGTTGAGGTCATAACGTGTGTCTACGTGTTTTTACGTATCCTGCGTTTTGAGAGAATACGCTCTTGCTTTCATGCCGTTTAAAGTACATTTTGATATTGGTTCGCATTATATCAACTGTATTACATGTATTACAAAAGGAGTGGCCATGATAAATTTATTTGCTCACACGGGGCGAGCGACGTTCGTATCATGTTTGATCGCTTTTTTTAGTATCTATGTTTTTACCGGTTGCGATCCGAAGGCATCCGACTCTGATATCGGTGATCAGACGATGGTACTGGTTATGTCCAACGACGGTACTGAAAATGATTCCATTGCTGCGGTGTATCCTCGTTATATGAGCGGCATAACATTCACTACATGGACCATACCGGACTCTGTGCCGACGCTTTCACAATTAAAAGAATACGATGTTGTACTTTTATATGAAGATGGTACGTTCGGAACATATTCCGATTCGATCGGCGGTGTGTTGCACGATTATGTGATGGATGGTGGCAATCTGGTAATAGGTACTTTTTATTGGCAGGAAAGTTCCGATGGAGGGTATGAAGAAGTCGGATGGGGTAAACTCGAAACGATTGACCCTATCATAGCCAATGATGGCAATGCTTATTATTATGACTCGACGGGTACCTGGATTAATCATCCTCTTACGCGCGGATTGGATACGATATATTGCCATTACGGTGGCGGTTATGATTCTGTTCGACATACAGCCAATGATTCGGCACATACTAATGCAACGGCTGTGGCTTGGTGGAAAAATGGCGATGTGCTGATGGCTTATAATAAACCCAATGGTCGTATAGTAGCTGTGACTTTATGGCCTTTTGAAGCCATTGATCGTGCCGGCAAATATGACGGATTTTACCGCGCATGGGAAAATGCATTGCTCTATGCGGCGTGGGGCGATACTCGCAACGAAAAATCAGTGAAGGTATTTTCTAAGGCCTCCAACACACAAAATCAAACACCGCGAATGAAACGAAGTGCATATAGTAAAGGTGGTAGTCATTAAAATTTTACCCTCGTATAATAAAAAAACCGCAGATCATCACTGCGGTTTTTTTATTTTATATACATTGTCTCGTCCTTCAATACGTCCACAGGAGGAGTAACAGATGCAAGAAGGACAAGGGTCTAGGTTGTATGTGAAGCGGACGCAACGGGATTACAGTTTAGGGACGCAACGGGATTACAGTTTAGCGTTCAAATTACAGGTTGTTGATGCCATAGAAAAAGGCGATCTTACACGAAAGGAGGCTTTGGCGAGGTACGGAATTCAAGCCAAATCAACACTGTATGTATGGCTTTGTAAACACGGACGATTAGATTGGAGTTCAACTATGCAGAAGAAAGCACCCCCCGGTAAACGGATTCGGGAATTGGAGAAAGCCTTGGAACGCGCCCGTGAGGATAAGGAGATTTTGCAGCGTGCCATAGATATAGCTGAAGCGCAGCTAGGCATCGACATACGAAAAAAGTACTTAGCCCAACTGTCCGAAGCTATAGCGAGCAAGCGAGCCGGCGATACGGCGTTGGGCGAATAGCCGGTCTTTTGGGTTACAGCCGTTCGGCATACTATAAACAAGCCAAGCGGCGGTATGTACAAACTACGGATTCACGTCATTGGATGCGAAAATATCCTAATTTAATCAGCGAACTCCCGCTACCAACCCGTAGTGAGCAGATATGGGTGAGTGATATTACTTATGTGGCTAGTGACGAAGGGTTTGGATACTTGAGTCTGATAACGGACGCTTATTCTAAGAGGATTATGGGCTATGCGTTCCGCTCTGATTTAACCAAAGAAGGCCCGCTCTGGGCATTGCGCATGGCGTTAAAAGGGCGTCGGTACACGGATCAAGCGCTTATTCATCACTCCGATAGAGGGTATCAGTACTGCAGCAAGGATTATGTTACGCTATTGAAAATCAACAGAATAAATATCAGTATGACGGAGAGGGGCAGTCCATATGAGAATGCCATCGCTGAACGAATCAATGGCATCCTCAAACAGGAGTTCTTGTTACAAGAATCCTTTGTCGATAGAAACACGGCAAAACAAGTGATTGATCAAAGCGTTATGATCTACAATTCCAAACGCCCTCATTTATCGTTGGATATGCAAACGCCCGATCAAGCGCATAAGGCCAATCAGCATCGCAGAATTTTATGGACAAAAAATCGGTGTAGGCATGCCTACACCGATTTAACGGAATAAATCACTAACTAAAAAACTGTGTACTTTTTCTAGGACGACACA